>JAFGEM010000113.1 GCA_016931555.1 Candidatus Iainarchaeum sp.
AATGTTTTTTCAAAGGGCTCTGCTTTAAAGGAAATTTTTAAGGACGAGCGCTTTCTCTATCCTGAATTTGTTCCAGAGCGCTTGCCTCACAGAGATTCTGAAATTGATTCCATTGTTTTTGCATTAAAGCCTGTTTCCGCTGGAAAAAAACCGGAAAACGTTTTTTTGGTCGGCGCTCCCGGAACAGGGAAAACAGTTACTGCAAAATTTGTTTTAAAGGAATTAGAAGAATATTCAGACAGGGCAAAATCCTTGTATCTAAATTGTTTCCGAGTTTCAACAAGGCATGCTGCGCTCACAGAGATTTCAAATTTTTTGGGGAACCCAATTTCAAGGCGCGGAACCTCATCAGACGAGGCTTTTGACGGAGTGCTTTCTGCATTCAAAAAAATTTCATTTACCCCTATTCTGGTTTTTGACGAGTTAGACCAGCTTGTTTATTCAGGAGAAGCCTCTAAACTGTTCTATGACTTGTTGCGTGTTTTTGAATTCACTAAAGCGAGGTTTGGATTAGTGCTAATAAGCAATTATTATGAGGCTCTCGCAAAACTGGATTCCCGCGTAAAAAGCAGTTTGTCTCCCCAGCCAATACACTTTCAGGCATACAATCCAATGCAGCTAAAGGACATACTGCGGGAGAGGGCGCAGTATGCTTTTCATGAAAACGGAATAGATTCTGAAGCAATAAGCCTGGCTGCGGCCCATGCAGCAAAACGCGGGGGAGACGCGCGAATTGCGATTGAAGTGCTGTTAAAGGCAGGTCGCCTTGCTGAAAAACAGAATTCTGAAAAATTAATGCCTGGGCATTTGAACCTTGTTTTTGCAAGCGTAGAGGACAGGGCAATGCAGAAAGCTGCTCCTGCATTAACAGAGCAGGACAATCTAATACTTTCTCTTCTCCCAAAAGAAGGTAAAATATCATCGGGAATTTTGTTTGAAAAATTCATTGAAAAAACAAGGCAGGAGATTTCCCAGAGAAGATTCAGGGCATTTGTAACAAAACTGGAAAAAATGAATCTCCTGGAATGCGAGTTTACTGGCAAGGGAGCGCGCGGAAGGACAAGAATGGTTGGAAGAAAGTCCTAAAATTGAGATGCGTGCTATCCTGAATTTCGTGGAAAGATTATTCAAAGCTTAAATGAAGTGCATTGTATATGTTGGGTGATGAGGTCAAGAAAACAGTTAAAACGTATAATGAAACAGTTGAAGAGTACTATAAAAAAACAAAAGGCTTGAAATCCAGCAGAAGGGAGTTAAACGAGTTTACTAAATTCTTGCCGAAAAATGCAAAAATTCTGGATGCGGGTTGTGGTCCTGGGCGAGATGCAAAACTTTTTTCTGACAAGGGATTTGAGGTTATTGGAATAGATTTGGCAGAAAAAATGATTGAATTCGCAAAAAAGCTTGTGCCCAAGGCAGATTTTAGGATAATGGACTTCAGAGAACTTGGCTTCAAAGCCAATGGCTTCGATGCAGTCTATTTCAATGCAGCCCTTTTAAACGTGAAAAAGCAAGATGCCGAGAAAACGCTGGGCGAAATGCATCGAGTGTTAAAACTAGGTGGGTTAATGTTCCTAAAAGTCAAGGAAGGCAAAGGAGAAGGTTTTGAAAAAGACAAAAGATATGCGGGGGATGTACAAAAATATGTTTCTTACTATTCTCCGGGCGAGATAAAGCAGAAAGCGGTTTTTGCGGGATTCAAAATTTTAAAAATAAAAATTATTCCCGTAACAGAAGAATACGACTCCCGTCCGCAAATAATCCTGTACTGCAAAAAATAGGTTAAAATAATCCTGCTGATTGGGATTTTCAACAAGCCCCCAAAAAACGAAAGTATTTAAAAGAACAAAACCCCCCTAATTAATTATACGGAGTTAACAAATTAACTGATTTTTTATGGCTGTTAAGAAAAAGGGAAAAAAGTCTGTCAAGAAAAAGTTAGTCAAGACAAAGGCTAGGCCTAGAAAAAAGGCTGCAAAGAGGACAGCTCCAAAAAAGGCCACTGTAAAGTCTCTCAAGAGCCTTGCAAAAAAAAGCGCAAAGACTGACGCAAGCCTGAAGAGCGAGCTTGCAAAATTAAAGCAGGATGTTTCAAATCTTCAAAAGAAACCAAAAGTAAAGAAACGCATGGTCAACGAATACAATCTTTTTATGCGCAAGCAATTGCGTTCTGGAAGAACATTCAAGCAGGCTGTTCTGGCATGGAATCGCTTTAAAAAGCTCCAGTCCAAAAAAAAGCCTTCGGCTTATAATTCTTTCATGGCTTCCCAATTGAAGCAGGGCCGCTCTTTCAAGGAAGCAGTTGCATTGTGGAAGAAATTTGGGAGAGAAAGCCCGGCAACTTTTGTGCGAACAACTGCACTGGCAAGAACAATTTCCCCTAAAAAAAGAAAGCCAGCAAAAAAGCAAGTTGCCAAAAAAAAGCCTGTTAGAAAGGCAAAGAAAAGAAAGCCTGCTAGAAAAAGGTCAAAGCCAAAGAGAAAAACAATTGTACGCACAAAAATCAAGCGTGTAATAGTAAGGCCAAAGCCGATTATAAAATACAGGACAAGAGTTGTTGAAAAACCAGTTGCAGCGCCTGTTGTTGAAAAACCCATTGTTCTACCTGCTCCAAGGCCAGAGGAGACTGCAATGATTCACGAAGCAAAAACAATTGAAAAAGAAAAGATACTTGAAAAAATAAAAGAGATTGAAAAATCTGTTCCTGAAAAAGAAGATGTTTCCGCGGAAATGGCTCTTCTCAAAGCTGCTTCAAGAAAAGACAGAAAACTGTTAAAAGATTTGGAGCATGGTTTGCCTGTTGAAGAGCTTGCAAACAGGCTTTTGAGTGTTTACTTTGAAGATTTGGCAAGAAAAGGATTTAAACGCTCAATTACTTTGGAAGAGCTTGTAAAGGTTTATACACACCTGTTGGAAAGGCTTGAAGTCAGGCTTGGAAACCCAAAAAAGAGCCTTTTGCACGAGGAAGAGGTTGCATACAGAATTGTAAAGCTTTATTTCCTCGAGTTAGCAAACCACGGCTTAAAGAGAACAATGAGCATTGACGAGCTCACAGACGCATACTTTTTCGTATTGAACAGGATTAACAAATAATCCCTGTTCACTTTTTTGTTCTTTAAACGCCATCTATAATTGCACGGGCCACTAGCAATTGCTATCCTTTGAATACTATTTCAATGGCATCCCTGTGCTTTAGAATATGGTCCTTCCCAACCATTTTCTTTGTTTTGACATCAATTGCGCGTATGAAGCCTTCGCCCATTGTAGTATGGAGTTTGAATGCAAAGTCAAGTGCAGTTGTGTTAGGCGGCATTAAAAAAACATCGGGCAAAACATTTCCCTCGGCATCCTCTAATTTGTGCACTCCTGCAGGAAAAACAGCAATATACTTTAACCAATCAAAAACAGTTTTCTCCAAAATCTCTTGAATTCCAGTGCTTCCAAACCCATCTAAAACCATTTTCTGCACTGCATCAAGAACCTCTGCCTGCTTTTCACTCAATTCACCTTTTTTCACAAACTTGTTGTCCCCTGGGACATAATCAATCAAACCCTGTTTCGCAGCTTTCTTCAAAGCAAGTTCTGCAAAGCCAGAGCATGCAACAACAAGGCTTTGAGAAAACTCTTTCTTGAGCTTTTCAATGTTATTTTTCGCGCTCGGCATGTCGCACTTGTTCGCGGCAATTACAATTGGCTTTGAAACCCTGCGCAATTCGAATGCAAAATTCTTTTTATCCCCGTCATTCCACTGTTGCAGTTTTTTTTCCAAGAGCCCTGTGTTTTTCAAGGTTTCCTCAATCTGATTCTCGTGCACGTTCAATCCGCTTAACGACTGTGAAAAAGACTCCAACAATTTTTGTTTTGAGTCGTAGGGCATTTTTGATATTTTCTGCCAGTTTTTTTGGACTATCCCAAAAATCCACAGGCCTATTTCCTCTTCTAAAAACAAAATATCCCTGCTCGGGTCATGGCTTCCAGCTGCAACAGGCTCTCCCTTTTCATTTGTGCTCCCTGAGGCATCAACAACATGGATCAAAGCGTCTGCCCGGCTCAAATCAGACAAAAAAGCATTGCCTCGCCCCTTTCCAGTGCTTGCGCCGGGAACCAATCCAGCAACATCAATTAATTCAACAGGAACAAAACGAGTTCCGTTTTTGCAATAGCCGTGTTTAGGGTTGCACTGCACTCCAAACTCCCTGTCAATGCATTCAACCCGCACAAATCCTATCCCCTTGTTCGGATCAATAGTGGTAAAAGGGTAATTTGCTATTCCCACATCTACCATTGTTGCAGCAGAGAAAAAAGTGCTTTTTCCGCTCGAGGGCTTTCCAACAACTCCAATAAGCATAATACAATTTATTTGCCTTATAATTTTTAATACTCTTTGAATTACACTTAAGTTTTAATATTACTTGCTACTTTTCTTTAAAGATGCGGAAACAATTTTTAGTCCTGCTCTTTTGCCTTATTTTAATTAGCAGTACTGCCTTTGCTGCAAACGAGGTTCAAATCATTAAGCCTGAGCGTGGCGACATTTTCAAAAAAGGCGAAAATATTGATGTAGTTGTTGAAGTGGATTTGGAACGTTTAGACGTTATTTCTGCAAAAGCATGGTTGTCTGGAAGCCCCGAAAAAACCATTGACTTAAACATGAATTCTGATGGAGACTATGAGGGAACTTATGTGCTTGCTTTTGATGATAAGGTTACAGGCAGCATTGAAGTTGAGATTATTGCAGAGGATAGGTTTGGTGCAGAATACTCAGGCAAATATGCCCAGTTAATCACAGTAATTCCTCTTAACATAAATTATTCTTTTGAACTAAGCCCGTCTGGCCCTTACTATTTTGGCAGTGTTATTGAAAAAGTCTATGTAAATGCAAAATATGAAAACGGAGAAAAAGTCACTCCAAGCGATTTAGTTACGGAAATGAGGCTCTCGGGCTCTCGTGAATCCATTATTTTTGAAGAAGATCCTGAAACTGGTTTGGCTGTTGCAGATATTGATTTTCCCATAGAATTAGAGGGGGATTTGCTTTCGCGGCAGGATAATGTAATTGAAATTGGTTTTTATGCTCTCAATGACAGGTTTGACAACAAAGGCACTTGGGACAGCAAAGAGATTTCAATACAGGAGAACAATCCTGCATTGCGCTTGAATGTCCGCAATCTCGATCCATACGCGAGTGTTTTTGAAGGCACTGATCTTGAGTTTGATATAGTTGCCACAGAATTTGAAGAGGTTTCCGAAGTAAAAGTCTATCTTCTTGATGAAGAAACCCAAAGAATGGAATGCAGCGAATCTTCTGTAAGCGAGGCAACCCATTATTTTTCCTGCATGCAAAAAATGCCTACTCTGCAGGAAAAGTCTGTTGCAAGCTATTTTGTTTTGGCCGAGGCAATTCAGAACGGAAAAAAGGTTATTTCTTTCAAAAGATTTGAATTCCAAGTTGGAAGAAAGGTATATGTAAGACTGAATTATCCGATTGAAAAAGAAGTAACAACAATTGAGGCCAATGAAATACGCTTGGGGCTTTGGATTGGCAATGATTTGCCGTTAGGCAAGGACACTGTTGCTGCAAGAATCAATGGAAAAGATGTGACACTGAGGTATGACCCGGCAACAAAAGAGTATGTTGCAGAATATGACTTGGCAAGCATAGGTTATGGCGATCAAACAATACGTGTTGAATTAATTGGAGACTATGATGTTGATAAAGAATATTTCGACGTTGCTCTGCAAGAGCCTACAATATTCTCTTTCTTTGCAACGCCTTTCGGCTCGCGAATTTTGTTTGTTGTTATAATCTTAGCCATTGCAGTGCCTGTTGCAATAAGCTCTTTCATGGTTTGGCGCCGCAAAAACCGAGAAAAAATTGAATCCGAAAAAAAGTCTGCTGCAGAGCTTGCTGAAAAAATTGCGGAAACAAAAAAACAGATAAAGCACGTGAGATTTGATTACATGGCCGGAGGCATGACAGAATCCGCATTCCATGTAAAGGTAACAAACCTCAGAAGGCAGCTAAAACAGCTGCAGGAAAAACAGGCAGCACAGGTCAAACCAAAAGAAAAACAGGCATCACAATAAAGAAAGAATAATTGCGCTTGCAAACTGTCTTTTAAAAAAGGCTTGATGAAAATCCTTTTTAACAACAAATATGCACTATTCTTATAGGCAATGATGAGGTTATCCTTGGAAAAAGCGTAGGCGATACCACTCTTTTTAAGCTTTTTGCCCCCTAATAAGTATGGTTCGTAATTTATACGAACTATTAGGGGGATTTGAAAATGGAAGCAAAAACGGTTACAAAACCTCTTAATGTCCTAAAAGTGGTTCGCTGTCCGAAATGTCGGACAAAGGAAAAACACAAGGTCTGCATCGAGAAGATGGCCAGGAAGCTTATTGCAACAGGCCTTAACACGCCGGCCATTGATGAGATCTTTAAGTACGACGAGTTTCTGGACGCATC
>JAFGEM010000114.1 GCA_016931555.1 Candidatus Iainarchaeum sp.
CAACACAAGGGAAGACTGTTGGATGGTTATGGAGAACAAGGTTTATGAAATGAGCTTTTTCATAGACATGCATCCAGGCGGAGAAGCAATTACAGAGGGCTGCGGAAAAGACGCTACATCGCTATTTGAAACACGCCCCTCTGGCTCAGGAACACCGCATTCAGCAGATGCGCGGGGAATGAGAGAAATGTTTTATTTAGGGGACTTGGAATAAGGCAGCAGAGCTGCCAAATTTCTAATTTTATTTTTTTATTTGTAGAAAGGAAAATCAGAACAAAATTTTGCAACCTTTGATTTTAATTGCACAAGCTTTGAATCGTCACCCGCATTATCGAGTGCAGTTACAATAAATTTTCCAACCTCTTGCATGTGGGTTTCCTTCATTCCGCGGATAGTCAAAACAGGGGTTCCAATCCGTATTCCTGAAGGGTTCCAAGGAGACCGCGTGTCATTGGGAATAGTGTTCTTGTTGCAGTAGATTCCCGCTTTCTCCAGAGCTGTCTCAGCATCTTTGCCAGTAATGTTTTTGCTCTTAAAAACATCTGCAAGCATCAAGTGATTGTCTGTTCCATTGCTAACAAGGCGCAAACCGCTTGACATCAAAGCCTCTGCAAGCGCACGCGAGTTCTTAACAACCTGCCTCGCCCATTCCTTGAATTCCGGCTTCATTGCTTCCTTGAATGCAACTGCCTTTGCAGCATTAACATTAGAGTGGGGGCCGCCCTGCAAGCCGGGGAAAACTGCCTTGTCAATTTTTTCGGCAAATTCCTGCCTGCACATTATTATTGCGCCGCGGGGCCCGCGAAGCGTTTTGTGTGTTGTTGTTGTAACTGCATCAAAATAGGGCACGGGATTTTCATGCACGCCTGCAGCGCAAAGCCCTGCAATGTGCGCAATGTCTGCAACACAGTGTGCTCCGACTTCATCACAGATTTCGCGGAACGCCTTAAAGTCAATGGCGCGCGGATAAGCAGTGTAGCCGGAAAGAATTAACTTGGGTTTTGCTTCCTGCGCCTGTTTTTTTATTGCATCATAATCAAGCATTTCTGTTTCCTTGTCAACAGAGTATTGCACTGCATTGTATAATTGCCCGCTGAAATTAACCTTGTGCCCGTGTGTAAGATGGCCGCCTTCAGTGAGCTTCATTCCCATGAATGTGTCTCCCTGTTCCATTAATGCAAAGTACATTGCCATGTTTGCAGGCGAACCGCTCAATGGCTGGACATTTGCGTGTTCTGCCCCGAAAAGTTTTTTTGCGCGCTCAATTGCAAGGGTTTCAATTACATCAATGAATTCGTTGCCGCCGTAATAGCGTTTTCCGGGATAGCCTTCGCTGTACTTGTTTGTGGGAACTGTTGCCAAGGCCTCTAAAACAGCCTGGCTTACAAGGGTTTCGCTTGCAATGAGTTCAATGCCTGCCATCTGCCGGTTTTTTTCGGCAATAACAGCATCAAAAATTTCATTATCCTGTTCTTTCAAATAATCCAAATGCATTTCAAAAAGCTTTTTCTCCATCCCCCATCACCCGTGGTAATACTGAAAATAATTGTTATTAAAAACAATTTCTGTTTCCATATACATAAAAACCATAATTTTAATTTGGACGAATTATTATATAGTTGGTTGGACTTATTAGAAAGCATGGATTACGAGAGCAGTTCGCGCAGTTCCGAATACCTGTTGCTTTTTTTGGGAATGGTTCTAATAGCATTGATTGTGGTTGCCTTTATTTTGATGGCTGTTTTCAGCCAAAAGGACAGGATTGGCTCAATAATTCCGCCCTTTTGGGCAGAGCAAAATGAAAGGCGCGGAACTGAAGCAATTAATGCAGATAATTTTTTTGAAATTGAACCGGAAAATGCAGTTGCTTTACAGCGGCATTCAACGCAATTGCAAATAACTTTATAACCCTATTTTGACTTATTTTTATTGGTAAAAAATGCTGAAAGTTTACAATACGCGCACGCGCAAAAAAGAGGCTTTTAAGCCCTTGAAAAAGGGAGAAGTTGGAATGTATGTGTGCGGGCCAACTGTTCAGGGGCCAATGCATATTGGGCACGCGCGAACCTACATTGCATTTGACATTATGCGGCGCTATTTAGAGTTCTCGGGATTCAAGGTAAATTATGTCATGAACATTACAGACATCCATGATGACATTATTAGCAAGGCAAATGAAACAGGCGTTGCGTTTGAAGAATTGATTGAAAGGTTTATTGAAATTTTTTTCCGCGACATGAAGGCGTTTGAAATAAAGCCGGCGACAGTTTATCCAAGAGTCACAAGGCACATTGAGGAGATCGTGCATTTTGTGAAAGAGCTGCAGGAAAAGGGTTTTGCATACGAGACTCATGACGGCGTGTATTTTGATGTTTCAAAATTCCGTGGCTATGGGAAACTGAGCGGAGTAAAGATTAAGAAAAGCAAGACAGGGACAAGAGTTGAAACAGACAAGTATGATAAGGCAAGCGCACAGGATTTTGCTTTATGGAAAAAGGCAAAGCAGGGAGAGCCTGCTTGGCCAAGCCCTTGGGGAAACGGGCGGCCGGGATGGCATATTGAGTGCAGTGTAATGAGTTCAAAGCATATTGGAGAGCAGATTGATATTCACGGCGGTGCAGTTGACCTGATTTTTCCGCACCATGAAAATGAGATTGCGCAGAGTGAAGCGCGTTCGGGAAAAAGGCCTTTTGTAAAATACTGGGTTCACACGGGCTTTCTGAATGTTGAGGGGACAAAAATGTCAAAAAGCCTGGGAAATTTTATTGAGGTCCCTGATTTGCTGCGCGAAATTAATCCCAAAGCATTCAGGTTTTTTATTGGGCAGCTGCATTACAAGAGCAGGATAAATTACACTAAAAAGGATCTCGAGAAGGAAAGCAAAAAGCTTGAGGCATGGAATGAATTGATTCACAGGCTCGGCACGGCAAAAGGCGGGAAGGAAAACAAGAAGGTTAGTGCGCTTGTTGAAAAAACAATGAAGAGCTTTAGAAAGGAAATGGATAATGATTTTGCCTTTTCAAATGCATGGGCTGTTCTCTCTAAATTCAAGACTCAGGCAAACAAGCTTGCCGCGGGAAACAAATTGAGTGAAAAGAATGCAAAGGAAATTCTTGAGTTTTTGCGGAAAATTGATTCTGTTTTCGGTGTTTTTACTTTTGAGAAGGAAAAGCAGGAGATTGGAAAACACGAGTTAGAGCTCGTAAAAAAGCGCGGGGAATTGAGGCAGCAAAAAAAATGGGCAGAGGCAGATGCAATTAGAAAGGCGCTTGCTGAAAAAGGAATTATTTTGGATGACACGCCCACAGGAACAAATTGGAAATTAGTCAGCAAAGGGCAGGATAATAATTAAATATAACAACTCCTTAATTTCTTTAGATGATAGAAACTCCATTGCTTTTCTTGGACATTGGCTTTGTTATTATAGCCGGTACTATACTGGCGCACATTGCAAAAATGCTCAAACAGCCGCTTATAGTGGGGTATATTATTGCAGGAATAATAATAGGCCCCATTGGCTTGGGCTTGATTCGGGATTACCTTACAATGGATGCTCTCGCAGAACTGGGGGTAGCATTTTTGCTTTTTGCAGTAGGAATGCAGATTGATTTCTCAAAGGTATGGAAATTCAAAAAAACTATTTTATTTGGGGGCATTGCACAAATCGCAATTACAGCGCTATCAGTAACAGGAATAATGAATGCATTTGGCATGGGCTTTGTAGAAAGCGTTTACATTGGGCTTATAATGGCTTTCAGCAGCACTGCAGTTGCAGTAAAGCTCCTGTCTGATTCACACAGGCTGGATTCCCTTGAAGCAAAACTGATAATAGGATACCTTCTCATTCAGGACATGGCAGCAGTAATAGTACTGCCATTGCTCGCGAATCCGGAAACAATACTCTCGCTTGAACTAATGGGCCAATTCGGCTTTGGAATTCTGGGTTTGTTTGCACTAGTCTTTTTGTTCAGCAAGATAGTGTTCCCAAAAGTATTGAAGTCCGCATCAAAAAATCCAGAACTATTCTATCTAACAACAATCTCAAGCTGTTTCCTTTTCATGTTATTTGCATCTGCAGTCAACTTTTCAATAGTTGTAGGCGCATTTCTCGGCGGCCTTGCAATCTCACGCGTTTCACTCAGCACAGAGGCGCTCTCAAAAGTAGTTTACATAAGAGACTTGTTTGCAACCATATTTTTTGTCTCGCTCGGAATGCAACTGAACCTCGCAATATTTGCCGGGCAATCAGTAATATTGTTCCCAATACTATTGCTTATAGTATTCATACTCAACCCGCTAATCTTTTACCTCGTTACAATGTACTCTGGCTTTGGAAACAAAATAGCGTGGTTTGTAGGGCTTTCACTTGCACAGGCAAGCGAATTCTCTTTTATAATTGCAAGGCAGGGCTTTAAGCTTGGGCAGATTGCTGAACCAATGTACAATATTGTAATATGGGTAATACTGATTTCAATGATTACAACGCCATATTTAATGCGGCTTTCTGGAAGCATTAGTTCCTTTTCTGAAAAATGGGAAAGCAAAAAACCAAGCTCTCGGAGAAAAATGTTTTTTGAAAGAACACTCCAAAAATATGTTAATCTCCCCAGCCCGGACAAATTAAAAGGGCACATAATAATTGCGGGCGGAGGTGTTTTTGGAGGAACAATAGCAGAAGAACTGAAAGAAAGCGCAGACCTCGTAGTAGTTGACCATGATCCAGAGGTTCTGCAGAAAATGGCTGACAGGGGCATAAAAGCAGTTTATGGTTCAAAGACAAACGAGGAGGTTTGGAACAGGATTTCACTTGCAAACGCAAAGGCTATTGTAGTGACAATTCCAGAGGCAGAAATGGCTATCAAGCTCGTGAGAAAAGCAAAAGCAGTAAACTCAGGCCTTGTTATTTTTGGGAGGGCACACTATTTCAAGGATGCCTTGCAAATGTACAGGGAAAATGCCGATGTAGTAGTAATGCCCGCAGTGCTCGGCAGCAATGCCTGCCTAGAGGAAATCAAAAAATACCTGCAGACGGGCAAAGCCCCCGAACCCGCGCTAAGGGAAGAATTTATTGATGTCCTCAAAGAAAGGGCAAAAGAAGAATAGCCAAGCACCCGAATCGCGCCCTTCGCGAAATCCCTCCAGCAGAAAACAAAAGTCATATTTTTCTTCCAACAGCCTTTGCAACTGCATTTAATTCCGGCACGATTTTTTGAAACTCGCTGAAATTCAACTGCTGTGCAGAATCACTCAAAGCGTTTTCAGGCTCTGGATGAACCTCTATAATCAGACCGTCTGCGCCTGCGGCAACAGCTGCTTTTGCAAGTGCGGGAACAGTCTCTCTTTTTCCTGCTGCATGGCTCGGGTCAACAACAATCGGCAAACCCGAAAGCTTTTTCAGCGCAGGCACTAAGCCAAGGTCAAGTGTAAAGCGCGTTTCCGTTTCAAATGTTCTTATGCCGCGCAGGCATAAGATAACATTTTTGTTGCCGCCTTTGGAAAGATAATCGGCAGCCTGCAAAAATTCCTTTACAGTAGCACTCAAACCATTCTTCAAAAGAACAGGAACATTAGTTTTGGCGAGTGCCTTCAAAAGCTCAAAGTTCTGCATTGCACGCGCACCAACCTGAACACAATCAACAGTGCCTGCAAGCGCATTAACCTGGGAAGTATCCATTAATTCAGAAACAATCGGCAGGCCTGTTTCACTGCGAGCTTTTTGCAAAAATTCCAAAGCAGATTTTCCAAGGCCCTGAAATGCATCCGGCGAGCTCCGCGGTTTAAACGCGCTTCCCCGTAAAACACGTGCGCCTTCTTTTTTCACAACACGCGCTGTTGAAAGAAGCTGTTCCTCAGATTCAACTGAACAGGGGCCTGCAATTAAAACAATTTCCTTGCCGCCGAAAGCAACATTGCCAATGCTAACCTTTTTTTCTCCCATAGGAAAACAACACCTTACCAAAATTCTTGATTCGATTATTTTTAATTTCAATGCCCTCGCTTTTCAACAACCCTGCTTTTCTTGAAATGCCCTTTGAATAGCCCCCCAACAAGCCATTGCTTTTCACTACTCTATGGCAGGGCACCTTCGGCGCATCAGGGTTTGAATTGCACGCGTTTCCAACAGCACGCGCAGAACGCGGGTTTCCGAGCGCAATTGCAATCTCCTTGTAAGCAGTAACTTTTCCACAGGGAATTTTTTTGAGGAGGCCCCATACACGCTCATTAAAGTCTTCAGGCAAACTCACTTACCCCATTTTTCAAGCGCAGAACGCAATTCAGAATGATGCTCAGCAAACTCTTTCAATGGAATTTTCTGCATTGCAGCCTCCAGAGACTGCCGAGCAGCAACAGCCCCCTTAATAGTGCCCTCAGGATGCCCGTGAATTCCGCCCCCCATCTGGATAATAATGTCGTTTCCCATTGCCTCAACGAGAGCAGGCACTTTTCCGGGGTGCAGGCCGCCGGAACAGACTGCAAACATGGGTTTTATTTTGCCCCAATTCTCGGAAAGCCTGTGCTGTCCAATATTTTGTGCAACAATTTTTCTCTCTATTTCCTCGCCTATGGAGCGCACCTCAAACAGGCCGCCCTGCATTTTTCCAAATATTGCGCCGACATGAAGCTGGTCCATTCCAATGAGCCTGCAGAGCTTTGCAATTGCAAGCATGCTAATGCCGTGCTTTGGGTTGCGCGTGAATGCGGCGTGCCCTGCGCGATGCGCATGCAGTATCATGCCAAGGTTTTCATTTCGCAGCCCCTGCAATGCACTCCAGCCGACTGAAACAATGTCAACCATTGCATATGCCGCGCCCTGCTTCTTGAGGATGCGCGCCCTGCGCATCATTTCCTTAAAAGGCGCGGAAACGTTAATCATGCATTCCTTTCTCTCCCCAGTAATGCTTTCAGCCCTATCCCGTGCTCTCAGGGTTTCTTTAACACGCTCCTCAAATTTGTTAAAGTTCATGCTCGTAAGATTTTCATCATCTTTTACAATATCACAGCCGCCAACCCATGCCTCAAAAGCCACTTGCGCATGCTCCTTTGCATTCAAACCCATTTTTGGCTTTACAATTGTGCCGAGCAAAGGCCGCTTTGGAATTTTCATTATTCTGCGCACTCCCGCAACTCCGAATTTCGGCCCCTTGAATGCCTTGATGTAATCGCTTGGAAAATCAATATCCTCAAGCC
>JAFGEM010000115.1 GCA_016931555.1 Candidatus Iainarchaeum sp.
GGGAGATATATAATACTTTTGCTTATTTTTCCCTCTCTCATGAGTGCGATCATTGCGCTGTTTGCAATTGATGCAATTACAAGGTAAATAAGCATTAGGAGAAGTATAAAGTTTTTTGTGTCAATCATTGCAGCCATTTCTGCTTCGTTTACTCCGAGCATTACGCTTGCTTCAGTGAAAAGGCTTATTACTGTTGTAACAAATCCAAAAATCATTGGGGAAACAAATACCCCTGCTGCTGCAATAAAAATAACCTGCAGTATTGTCTGGCTTTTTCTCTCAACGTTAATCCTGTGCAGTTCCCTTACATCATCAGAGATTTCATCCAAGACCTCTGCAAGCCCTGCGCCTGCCTTTATTGAGTCAATGATTATTGCAATGCTTCTCTTTATGAGCCTTGATTCAATGTTGTCTGAAAATCCCTTTAAACTGTTTTCGAGATTCTCGCCCTCTTCAAGTTTTGCGAGAACAAGCTTCAGCTCTTTGCTGAGAGGGCCGTACTGCGCCATTGCTACCTCGCGCAATGCAAACTCGTACGTGCCTCCGGCTTTTAGTGTATCTGCAATCTGTTTTAGGGCATCGGGGAGAGCTTCTTCAATCTGGTTGATTCTTCCAGTTGCTTTGAGATAGGGCATTCCAAGCATTATGTCAAGCAATCCCAAAAAAACTCCAAAGCTCACTATCTGCGATACAGGGAGTCTGAGTAAACCAATTGCAAGAAAGCATATGAGGAATCCTACGCACGAGGTTATTATTGAGATGAATATCCATGCCTCTGGCTTTACTTTCCACTGTGCAGAGCGCATTATTTTCCTGTATTTGTCAATCAAGCCAACTTTTTCTATTCTTTCTTCTATTCTCATTTTTTACGCCTTTGGTTGTGTTGCCATTATATACGAAATTAAAAACACTAAGACTAATGGGAGTATTGCCAGATAAAACAATGCAATTACCCCCGGAGTCAAGGGCAGTGTGTCAAGTGAAAACATGCCTCCCTGGAGCGCGCTGTTTCTTATTCCCCCGAGAATTGCAATCATTACCGGCAGCCATATTGCCGCAAAAATATAGATTACCCCAAAAAAATTCATTCTTTGTGCAAAGTCCCTTGTTTTCATTCTGAGTTCAAAGCTCACGTCTGATGCAATGCTGTTCATTATGTCTGAAATATTGCCGCCTGTTTTTAGGGCGCGGACCATGTGCATTAGCGCGTTTCTAAGCGCTCTGCTCTGTGTTCTCAAAGCCATTCTTGTTAACGCGTCTTTTGTTTCAACGCCTTCTTCTATTTCTGTTATTGTTTTTGCAAACTCTTCGCTCAAAACACCGTAATCAGAGACAGCTACTGCCTGCAGTGTCCTGTACAATCCAATTCCTGACCTCAGTTCTGTGCTCATGTGCCTCAATGCAAAGGGCAGTTCAATGCTTATTGCGTTTCCGCGCGCTTTTGAAATTTGTTTGGGAATGATTAGCATTAAAATTATTGTTATAAAAAAGAACCAGCCTCCGAGGACTATTGGAAGCAAAAATTTCCAGAAGAATGGGAGGTTTGAAAGGGCAAGCAATACTCCTGACAGGAAGAAAACAACTATTGCGGCTATGAATGATACTGTTACTGTAATTGCAATATACTGTTTTACCGAGTAGCGCATGTTTGCAGAGAACAAGAAGTATGAGAGTGTGGTTGCTGCGGGCATTTTTGTTACAATTCTGCTTAAAGGCGCCAAAATTTTTCTGAGTTTTATGTAAAGTTTTCCAATGCTTTTTACAGTGCCTGTGGAATAATCCTGCAGCTCTTCTACTTTTCTCACTTCAAGCTGCTGTGTTTTTCCCTCGGCAATCATCCCCCGTAATTCGCCGAGCTTGCCTTCAACTGTCTGAAACTCAATGCCCTGCATTTGGTATTTTTTGCGCATTTTTTCGACAATCTGGTCTACTTTGTCAGCGTCAACTCCGGAGAGATTGTCTGATTTCTTTTTGACTTTTCTTTTTTCCTCTATTTTGTTCTTCAGGAAATCCAGTGAGGGCATTACTCTCCCTTCTTTCGTATTCTATATGATTTTGTTGCTTCGCGCACGCTTCTCATGTCACGGATTCCTTTCTTTCCAAGAGTCTGCAAAAAGATTGCTCGTGATTCAATCTCGCTTTCGAGGAATTTTCTTGTGGTTCCTGTAAAGTCTGCCAGAACCTTGAGGAATTTGATTGGAATAGTTGTTTTTGAAATAGTGTCATTAACAGCATCTCTCTCAAAAATAGTTTGTGTCTGGGCTTTTCCTGAAAGCACTCCGCCGACTTCCGAGATTTCTGTTATTCTCCTTATAGTTCCCTTGCGCCTGTCATGGAGCCTGTGGGTTATGATAATAAAGTCAAGCCCGCTTAGCATGAGTTCGGGAACGTTCATTGGCGGGCTTGTTACTCTTACAAGTGTTTCCTGTGCAGAGTTTGCATGCACTGTTCCCATTGAGCCCACGTGCCCTGTGTTCATTGCAGTAAAAAGGCTGAAGGCTTCCTTGTGCCTTACCTCTCCCACAATAATCCTGTCGGGGCGCATTCTCAAACTGTTTTTGGTTAGTATGTCGAGTGTTAGTTCGCCTTTGCCCTCTAAGCCAGGGGGCTTTGCTTCAAGCCTTATCCAATGGTTTAACGGAAGATTCAATTCCGCAGTGTCTTCGATTGAAACAATTCTTTCTCTTTGCGGCACAAAAGAAGCGAGCACATTCAAAAGCGTTGTTTTTCCGCTTCCTGCCCCTCCTGAAATAAGGATGTTTGCGGGCCTTGAACCCAATCCTTCAACTGCGAGCCAGAGAAATCCCGCTACTTCTGGCGTTAGTGAGTTGAGGTTTATGAGGTCAACTATTGAATATGGGTCTTCCCTGAATTTTCTTATTGTCAGGCTGCTTGATTCGACTGATGCGGGTGGAAATGTTGCATGAACCCTGCTTCCGTCTGGGAGCCGTGCATCCAGCAGCGGGCTGCTGATGTCTACTCTGCGCCCTACTTCGCGTGCAATTCTGTTTACTAAATCTTGAAGCTCTTGGTCTGAATAGAATTCAATGTTGCTAGCCATCATTCCATACTGCCTGTGGAAAAGATAGACGGGCTTTTTTGGGCCAATAACCATTATTTCCTCGAGTTTATCATCTCTTACAAGCGGGTCAATTATTCCATAGCCCACCATTTCCCTTACAACTGCTTCAGCATAGAATTCAAATCTTCTCGCGGGAATATGAAGTTCGGGTGCAGAGCGCAGTATTTCAAGCACTCTCTGCTTGTAAATTGCGCGCCTTTGTTCAGGGTCTCTTATCCTGTAAGGGCTTATTGTAATTAGCCTTGTTGCCGCTTCCTTTATTGTCGCAACAATTGCCTTTTCAGATGCACTTGGGCGTGGCACAGGAATAACGTAGTATAAAAGCGGTTGGCTTGGAACCTTGTAAATTTTTACTTCTCCATAGGAGTCAACCTCTGTTTTTTTTCCTGCCCTTTCCATTTCCCTTTCCGCAGAAGAAACTATTGGGCCTGGCTTTTCCTCTTCTTTTTCCTCTGTTTTAACATTCTTTTTTTCTACTTTCTTTCCCAACTCTTGAAGTTCTTTTGCAAGGTCCCCTAAACCATCGTCTGTCGGCTGCACAGCCTTTTCCTGTTCTGCTTTGGCTGCCTGTTGGGCTAGTTTCTCGGCTTTTGCTTTCTCTATCAAATCTTTCAAATAGTCTTTAGCCATGTTTAGTCAATAAAAAGACATCTTTTAATAATATAAACTTTTGCCTGTTAATCAAAAGTTTATTTTTTTTCCTGCACAGCTTTTTTGGTTTCTTCTATGAACTTCTTTATTTTCTTTGATTTTTGGGTTTTGTCTTTTCTTGTTCTCACTGCAACAGTCTTTGCCTTCTGTTCTTTGTCTCCAACAACAACAATCAGTGGTATTTTTTCGAGCTGGGCTTTCCTCACTTTGTAGGAAATGCTTTCATTCGATGCGTCTATTTCAATTCTAATTCCCGCTTCAATCATTTCTAAGCCGATTTTTTCCGCATATTTTTTGTGCCTGTCTGCAACAGTCAAAATCTTTGCCTGCACAGGGCTCAACCAGAGTGGGAATTCTCCGCCAAAGTGTTCTATTAAAATTCCTAAGAACCGTTCAAGCGAACCAAAAGGGGCGCGGTGAATCATTACTGGCCTGTGCGGTTTGTCATCATCTCCAATGTAATTCAAATCAAATCTTTCAGGCAGATTATAATCGACCTGTATTGTTCCAAGCTGCCATTCCCTCCCGAGAGAATCCTTTACAAGAAAATCGAGTTTCGGGCCGTAGAACGCGGCTTCGCCGAGCTCTGCACTGTAATCCAGCTTCATTTCTTTTACTACTTCCTCAATTGCCTTCTCGGCTTTTTTCCAGTTTTCATTGCTTCCAATGTACTTGTCGCTGTCTCCTTTTTTTCCTATTCTTGCCCTAAACTTTTTGAATCCCAGTGTATTGAATATCATCATTACAATGTCCAGATTGGATTTGAATTCTGATTTCAATTGCTCGGGAGTGCAGAAAATGTGCGCATCATCCTGTGTAAACCCGCGCACTCTAACCAAGCCAGTGAGTTCGCCTGACTTTTCATACCTGTAAACTGTTCCAAATTCTGCAATGCGCATTGGAAGCTCCTTGTAGGAGCGGCGTTTCATTTTGTAAACCATTATGTGATGCGGGCAGTTCATTGGCTTTAACTGGAATTCTTCCTCCTCTATTTTCATTGGGCCGTACATTGTTTCCCTGTAATTCTGCAGGTGCCCAGAGGTTTCATACAATTCTATTCGTGCTATGTGCGGCGTCCAAACAATTTTGTATCCCAGCTTTACAAGCTCTTTTTTCAGAAAATCTATTAGCTCGTCTCTTATTACAGTGCCTTTTGGGAGCCAGATTGGGAGCCCAGGCCCTACTTCGGGCGAAATCAAAAACAATTCCTGGTCTCTGCCTATTTTGAGGTGGCTTCTTTTCTCTGCCTCTTCCCTGTTGTGCAGCCACTGTTTCAGCATTTTTTTGTCGGGAAAGCTTATCCCATAAATTCTTTGAAGCATCTTGTTTTTTTCGCTGCCACGCCAGTAAGCGCCCGAGCTTTTAAGGAGTTTTATTGCTTTGATTGGTTCCGCGCTTTCAAGATGCGGGCCCTTGCATAAGTCAGTGAATTTTCCATTAGTATAAGTTGAAACAGTTTCATCCTGCAATTCATTAATAAGCTCTATTTTATATGGCTCGTCAGCAAAAAATTCCAAAGCATCTTTTTTCGGCAATTCTTTTTTCTCAAATTTTTGCTTTTGCTTTGCAATTTCAAGCATTTTTCCCTCAATTTTTTTTAAGTCTTCCGGAGTAAATGGCTTGTCAACATCAAAATCATAGTAAAATCCTTCTTCGATTGCAGGCCCAATAGCAAATTTTGCGTTTGGAAATAATTCTTTGACTGCGGCAGCCATTACATGGCTTGTTGAATGCCAAAATTTTTCCCTGTCTTCTTTTTTATTCCAATCTATTTTCATTTCAAAATCCCTTTGTGTACCACAAATTATTTTTGCAAAATAATTAAAAATTGGGAGTGTAGTGCGGCAATTGACTTAGCCCCTATCCTGAGGATAGCCTGAGCATATTATGTCTGCACTTTTCCTGTCCCCAGAAGCATTGTTATACTCAACTGTCAGCAGCTTGTATTCTTTGGGCAGTTTTGTAAAATCAATTCCCCCGCAAACCTGGGCATAAATATACGCCTCTTTTACTATTATTTCCTGTTCGGAAAGCGCTTCCATTGGCAGTATCTCGGGATTTGCAGTGCCTGTCCCCAGAAGAACACAGTTTCCCGGCGTGAAAGCTTTCCAAGTTCCCGTATAATTCAAGCCACTGATTTTTTCCCCTGTGGCATTCTGCAGAACTATTTCCCCAAAAGAATTGCCTGCGTCATCATTGGAACCCCAAAAAGCGCATTCCCCTGTCCCAAAAGCGCCACAGGCAGGGCCCGCACTTGCATTGTACCTAAAATTTTGGCTCTTTAAAATTATTTTTGTCGGGTCAGTGCTCCTGCACTGGAATACGTCCTCTGAAGGGCTGATTACAAAAAAAAGTATGCTTGCAACAGAAATAATCAGAATCAAGCCTAAACCATATGTAGAAAGATATTCTATTGAGCCTTGTGCATTCGAATTCATGTTCATATTAAGTGTTCTTTTTTATTTATCCTTTTCGCAAGCCAAAAACAGGGGAAATCTGCGCTGCAAACAAATTAATTCACTTTCCAACTAAAAGTTTTTCATGATAAACACCGCGTTATGTATAAAGTGTAAGGGCAAGCTGCTTTGCGGATTAAAAAAATGCCCAGTGCTAGAAAAATATTCCTCGCTAAAAAAAACAACCTCCCTGATTCAGGGAAAAGAATTTGAAGGCTCAAGCCCGCCAAGTGTTTTTATTTCATGGAAAAATTATCCAAATGTTTCAATTGCACCGCTCGCACCTCCAACAATCGATTCTAAGAACTCTTTTCTCGACATGCCTGAACAATGGTTTGGCATGCCATTGGATGAGATTGTTTCAATGCGGCAGCAATTAATACAAAGCAACAAGCGCATTGCAGTGAAAGATGCTGCAAACCCGAATTATGAATTAATTGGGCTGCAGGAGATTGCAATGGCTTCAAAGCCAGTTGACATGGAAATAGAACTGCAGAACAGGCCGATTCCAAAGCTCTCTTTTCATGAAAGCATTGCACCCATAGGCCCGATAGCAAACCTCGAAAAATATTCCCTTGCCTCAAACCCAATAATACCAAAAAAAATTGATTATCTCGTATCGGATACAGACGCAAAAAGCGCTGACTCAAT
Source organism: Candidatus Iainarchaeum sp. (assembly GCA_016931555.1). Classification (GTDB taxonomy): domain Archaea; phylum Iainarchaeota; class Iainarchaeia; order Iainarchaeales; genus JAFGEM01. The sequence goes on from JAFGEM010000115.1 coordinate 6,841, forward strand.
AATCGAATTATACAATTCAGACTTTCCAGTTTCAACAATCTACAAGCTTCTCTCTGCAGGAACACTCGGGGTAAAAAAGAACAGGAAATTTGTTCCGACGCGCTGGTCAATAACTGCAACAGACGACACAGTAGGCAGGGCACTCATTGAAAAAATTAAGGAATTCTCGATTACTGATTCCTTCAAATTATTCCACTCAAATTATCTTGACAATGATTTTTGGGTTTTGCTTTCCCCCAATTCATGGGCTTTTGAAAACCTTGAATGCTGGTTGCCCGGAGGCGTTTGGACAACCAATGCACAAAAATTCCACATAATACAGGACCACGAATTTTACAACGGAAGAAAAAAATACGCGAGCAATGTTGAGGGGGCATACTATGCAGCGCGCCTCGGAGTTTTGGAATATCTCGAGAAAAAAAAGCTCCAGGCAAGTTCAATTGTCTTCCGCGAAATAGGCTCTGGCTACACACAACCTGTTGGCGTTTGGCAAATTCGCGAAAATGTGAGAGCTGCGTTTGACTCCAAGCCGCTCACGTTTTATTCTCTGCCTCTTGTTTTGGAGTTCCTCAAAAAGAAATTGGGTGTTCCAATAAAATTCTATCTTAAAGAATCAAAGCTGCTGGACATGTTAATGCACCAGAAAAAGTTATCTGATTTTGCGTGACTGTGAAAAAGCTGAACTGCTCGCAGGCAATCCTACTTCTTCCCAAATTGCATGAACTGCGCAAGCATTGCTTCCAATTGAATGCGTTCGTTTGCTCCCTCTACCACGCGGAAATTGTATTCCCCCACAACATTGATGAGTGCAATCTTGATTTTGCTTGGCAAAAAGTTTTCATCTGCATCAGCAATTTCCCTGTAAACCTGCAGCATTATATCCTCTGCGCTCATTCCATGCTCAAACATTAATTCATCAAGCTTTTTTCGTGCTTCCAAAAAATCGCCTTTCAGTGCAAGCACAATCATTTCTCTAATTTCTTCGGGCTTTGCACGGCTGCTCACATCAAAAACGCTTTTCTCGCTTACTTTCTCTGCAATTGAAGAGCTCGCCTGCAGTATATTAATTGCTTTTCTCATGTCTCCCATTGCAACATAAACAATTGCATCAAGCGCCTTTGCCTCTACGCTGATTTTTTCCGTTTTTGCAATTGCCTCCAATCTCGCCTTCATTTCTTTTGGCCCCAATGGCCTGAACCTGAAAACAACACACCTGCTCTGAATAGGCTCAATAATCCGCGATGAATAATTGCAGCTCAAAATAAATCTTGTAGTGCGCGTAAATTTTTCCATTGTCCTTCTCAAAGCCTGCTGGGCATCAGCAGTAAGCGCGTCACTTTCATCCAAAAAAATTATTTTAAAATTTGCGTTGAATGCAAGGGTTCGCGCAAAATCTTTTATTGTTCCCCTTACAACATCAATTCCCCGAGAATCAGATGCATTCAATTCAAGAAAGTTTCTTTCAAAATCCTTTCCAAATAATTCCTTTGCAAGTGCAACAGAGGCACTGGTTTTTCCTATTCCCGCAGGTCCAGAAAACAGAAGATTTGGCACAGAGCCTTTTTTCACATAGCTCTCCAATCTTTGTGTAATATCATTCTGCCCAATAACATCGCCCAATGTTTCTGGCCTGTATTTCTCAACCCATGGCAATTCTTGCATAAAATCCCAGCCTAACAAATATGCGTGGCAAAATAATAAAAGCTTATTATGCATGGTTTCCCTGAACAAACAGCAATTATTTTAAATAAGAAAAACCATACTTAAAAGCATGAAACATGCTTTTTTGCTATTGGCAATTCTGCTCTGCGCAGGCCTTGTTTTTGCAGATTTGGGGCCAAGCCCAAGTTATAGCTTTGGAATATCTAACACGGGAGAGTTTCCTGAGTACGCGTTTTATTATATAAGTAATATTTGGCAGGACACGCCAATGGAAGTCAGGGAAAACACAAACGTTTACAAGCTGGGAACGCATATTACTGTTTATGCAATACCCCGCTCAGAATTCGAGAATTTATCCATGGGTGTTGAAATGCATCCCGAGCTTCTTGAACTGAGTGTAAAATCACAGGAAATTGATCTGAAGAGCGGGCATACTGTTTTTGAGGTGCAGAATTTTGATGCCAGCGCAAAAACAATGCAGTTGGCTGAGAAGAGCCATGAGCCTGAGCCTGTGCCGGATTTTTTGGTTGAAATGCTTTTGGTTGTAATTGGCGTTGTTGCAGTGCTTGCTGTTATTGCAATTGTAATTGTTTTTGTTGCGCGGCGCGGTGCAAAAAAATGAATTTTTTCCTTGCTTTTCTCATTGCCTTTGGCTTAACCAATGCAATAGAGTTTGTCCCCCAGCATTTTCTTGTCAAGAAAAAGATTAAGCCAAAGCTTCTTGCACTGCTTTTTATCAATGCAATCACACTCCCAATAGTGTGGCTTGTTCTCCCGTTTTTCTTTTTCCAATATTTTTTTGCCCTGATAATAATTGAGGCTCTTGTAATCCTTGTAGAGGGAATTGCTTTACGCCTTCTTCTTGGCTTGACGCGGAAAAACGCTTTTCAGGCTTCAATTGCAATGAATCTTCTTTCCACTGCCGCTGTTTTTTTTGTTTCCCTGCCTTAAAAAACAAGATTTATAATGGATATGTTCTACATTTTTTATACCGATTTTTATGGCTGAGGAAAAAAAGGTCCCTGAAAAAAAAATTGACAATTTAAACCTTGTCTTGGGGGTTGTGCTTTTTATTTTTGTTTACATGGCTCTTTATTTCATAGGAACAGCAAACACGCCAATATCAGAATCAGTGCAGGGAATTCCTGTTTTGGAGTGGGTTCTTCCGCTGCCTGCTGTTTGGGACAATCCAGGCCAGCCTATATACCAAACATCCATGATGCACTTGCTAATCCCTGTTTTTGGGTTTTGGGCATTATTTTTCCTGACTATGTGGATAGAAAAGTTCTTTGAACTGGGAAAATATGAAAGAACTGCCCTGCCCATTGTTTTTGTTGTCTTCTGCCTTGCAGCGTTTTACCTTGCAGTATACTGGATGGCTGCAGAAAAAGTTGCTTTGAGCGGAGGCTCGGGTGAAGTGGCTTTTAATTATTGGGCCGAACTCCAAAACTCTGCATTCTATCTCTTTCTTGTTTCAGGGGCGCTTGGATGGGTTTCCCTCAAAATAGTCGAAAGAATCAAGCTATAAAAACAAATTCCAGCCCAATGTTTTTATGCAGAAACTGTTTTTCATTGAAGGATACGGCTGCAGCCTAAACCACGCAGACACAGAACAGCTAACAGCATTTTTAGAATCCAGAAATTTCAAAATTTCCAAGAAACCGGAAAACGCGAATTTTGTTGTCATTAACACATGCGCTGTAAAGGAACAGACTGAAAACCGCATGCTAAAGCGCATTCGCGAGCTATGGGGAATTGCCCAGAAAAATAATTCAAAATTAATTGTTTTCGGCTGCCTCCCCAAAATAAACCCGGAAAAAGTCTCGCAAATCTCAAGCCAAATAATTCAGATAGGCCCAAGCTTAAAGGAGCTCTCGCAATTCCTCGAGCTTGGTTCAACAGAGTTTTCTCCATCTCTCGAACAAAAAAAGTCCAATGGCTTTGTTTCAATTATTCCGATTGCGCGGGGCTGTTTGGGAAACTGCAGTTTTTGCGCCACAAGATTTGCGCGCGGCGCACTCAAAAGTTATCCAATAAAGGAAATTTGTGAAAAAATTGATTTGGAAAAAAAACCTGTTGAGTTCTGGCTTACTGCCCAGGACACTGCCTGTTATGGAATTGACATTGGAACAAGCCTGCCTGCATTGCTAAAAGAAATCTTCAAGAGCAGGAAAAAATTTCGTGTCAGGATTGGAATGATGAATCCGCATTACGCGGCAAAAATAATGCCGCGCTTGCTGCCTCTTTTTAGTGACAAGCGGCTTTACAGGTTTTTTCACATCCCTGTTCAATCAGGCTCTGACAAAATACTGGAAAAAATGAATCGCCACTACAAGCGCAGCCAATACCTTAAGCTTGTTAGGAAAATCCGTTCAAAATTGCCGGACGCTACAATATCCACTGATGTAATAGTAGGTTTTCCCGGGGAAACGGAAAAAGATTTTGAGCAGACACTTTCCCTGGTAAAGGCAGTAAAGCCTGACATAATAAATATTTCGCGTTTTGGCGCCCGTCCTAAAACAAAGGCAGCTGCAATGAAAGGGCAATTGCACGGGCGTGTCAAAAAAAAGCGCAGCCGTATCCTTACTGAATTGCAGAAAAAAATTTCAATTGAAAACAAGGAAAAATTAGTGGGCTCTGTTCAGGAATTGTTTGTTTCTGAGAAAGGCCCAAAGGGAAATTTTGTGGGGCGTTCTGTCTCCTACAAGCCAGTAGTAATAGAAAATGACTTTTTGGGAGAGTTTGTGAAAGTTAAAATAACGCGTGCTTTTCCAAATTTTTTAGTCGCAGATTTGGCGTGAGAGCATTGTTATTTATACTTTTCATGCCACTAAGAATACGGGGTGAAGGGTTAATTATGCTCTTGGCAAACGCGTTCCGGCAGTATAAGGCTAATTTCAAGACAGCACTGGTTTTTGGTCTGCTCCTTGTTTTTGCGCCAATAGCCTTTTTTCTTGGAAACTCTTTTCTAAGCAGCGGAACAGTTTTTTTTGATTATAACCTTTCCCTTGCAAACCCATTGCAATTGCTGTTTTCCTTGGCTTTCCTGGTTTTTTACCTGTTCTTCTACTCTTTTTTCGTATCCATAATAGTTTTTTCAGTGCGCAAAGACCTCAGCACTCTGAGGTTCAATTATTATCTGAGCGACATGCTTCACAAGTTTGCATTCAAAACATTCCTGTTTTTGCTTGGCTTTGTAGTAATACTTTTTTTGCTTGCTACACTGCTGTTCTTTTTTGCTGTTCCCGCGTCAATAACAGCATTTGCCCTTTTTATTGTTTCTGCCGCGCTTTTGTTTGTGCCGCAAGCCATTGTAATTGATGAAGAGGGAATTCGCTACTCGGTTTACAGCAACTTTGATTTTATTGTCAAAAACTTTTTCTCCTTTGCCTATGTAATAGTCACAGCAATATTATTGCTGGCAGTAATTCAATTGGTTGAACTTGGATTGGATTATGTGCTGCAGGTCGGAGCCTATGTCTCGCTTGTAATCTCCCTTGTTTTTGTCGTGCCATATCTGGAGATTCTGAAAACATACGTTTATATGCTGAAATATGATTTGGTTAAAACACCGGAATTGCTGCACAAGAACTATCACAAGCCAAGCCCCTGAAGTGCAAAAAAATTTGGCTTACGCTTTTGCGCCATGCAGCCCTACTGTTTGAATCTAATCCATTGGGCATTTGCATCCATAAGCTCTGCAAAATTTGGCTTGTTTTTTGCGCGCGCCCGAAAAAAGATTTTTTTCTCAAGCCCCGCTCTCAGCAAATTCTTGTAATCATCAGACTTTGACTCTGCTTTTAATTCCCGCCGATTGTATGCTTCGAATCTTTTTATTGCCTCTGGCTCGTAAAGTTCGGAAACAATCCAGTTTTCTCCGAGAACAGATTTTATTTTGTCCAAGGTTTTTCCGCAGTAATCAAAAACACTTTTTTTGTTTGGTTCTTGGGAACAGCGCCTGCAGGCACTTACCAGCCCAAACAATCCTAACACAGACTGCATTTTTTCGCTGTCAATCCCTGCCTTTTGCAGGTAAGCGCGTTTTTTTAACTGGCTTTTTTTCAGTTCATCCAAAGCCTTTATTTTTTCGATTCTGTCCAGAATCCTTTCCTCAAAACCCTGCTTGTCTTTTCCCGCAGCCTGCTTTACCAGGTTCAGGCCAGCCATAAAGCAGATTCCGTTGTTTCCAGGCAAACCGTTCAATGCGTGGAAATAATTTTTTTTGCAGTTCAAAAAGTCCACGCCTCTGCAGTATTTTGAGTCAAGCAGGTTTATCTGGTATTTTGTTTCAATGGAAAAAGCCAAATCCGATTTTACGTGCTGCAGTTTTGTTTTCTCCAGAATTTTTTTTGCCAGTATTACTAGGACTTCTTTGTTCAAATCTGTTTCAACGTGATCCGGAACAAATAGATTCAGCCCTATAGTGGTCCTTTTGGATCCGAGCCCGCATGCAACTGCGTTTGAAAAAAGCTCTGCAGCCTCGTTAACCTGTTTTTTTTCTATCTGTTCCGCAATCGCAACATTTGCCTCTGCAAGATTAACCCCTTTCGAAAAGAAGCGCTGCATATAACTCGCGTTTTTTACTGAATCAAAAACAGTTTTTTTGAAATTCTTTTTTCCCTTAACAGGGACTGCAATTGAAACAGGTTTTGTGCTAAAATCAGGCAGCTCTGAAATGAAAATATCCGAATCCATGTGCAGGTCGCTAAGCTTTTTTGGAATCACTTTCAAAAGATTGAATTCAGTCAATATAGCCTTATTGGCGTAGGGGGTTTCAAAAATCTTTTTCTCCACCTCGAAAACGGGAAGCCCCACTCTCGCATACTGGTTTCTTACTGACTCATGCCCGTATTCCAAGAGCTTTACATTTACGAGCTCCCTTATAAGCGCAGTATTAATGTATTCAATATTGAGCTCATTTATTTTTTCCTCGACTTCTCTTCCTATTTTTTCTGCCAACACTCGCGGAATACTGGTTTCGCGGAGCAGGCTCTTGATTATATTGCCCCTGTCAAAAGCCTCTATCTCATGCGAAGATGTCCTTACAGACATTCTCTGAAAAGAGGCAAAAATAGTCGCTGCCTTTGGGTCTTCCTTCCTCAGGATTTCAAGCGCCTTTGCCCTGAGTGTTCCCAATTCCTTTTCAGAGAGCAGGTTTAGTTCTTTTATTATTTTTACAACAATCCAAGAGCTTGCATTGGCCTCTTCGCACTCTTTTGCAATCTTTTCTATTGCCTCGTCAATTGGTTTTTGTTCCATTGCCATATTTAACATATTATTTAGAAAAGCCTTTAACAAAACCCCCTTGATTTGAAAAGCAAACTTTTTAATACGTTTTTTTTAAGAATAAGTACTGGTGGGAGTATGAGAATAGCTTTAGACAAGATTGACTTACTTATAATTCAGAAGCTGTTGCAGGATGGGCGTGCAAGCTTTTCAAGCATTGCAAAAGAGGCAAAGCTGACAGATGTTGCAATAAAAAAGCGTGTTGAAAGCCTGAAGAGAAAAAACGTTATCTCTGCAATAACAGTAAACCTCAATTACAAGACACTGGGATTTGAAAATCCGATATTCGTGCAGATTAGGAGCGAGGTTTCAAAAAACAAGGACCTCATAAAAAAACTTTCTTCGCTCGATTATGTCATGGAACTGCACCAAGTTCTCGGCGAATACAACCTGCTCGCAAAAATAATTGTGCAGGATTTGGAGGCAGCGGAAAAAACAATAAACAAGTTAGGCACGTTTGACGGGATACTTGACCTGAAAACGCTTGTTGTTCTCTCAGAATTGAAAAATGCTGAAACAGTTCCAAGTGAGGCCCTGCAAAAAAAACTCTGAATAATTCAAACGCCAAGCTTTTATTCTTTTCCTTACGCGTATTACTTGTAATACAAGGTGTTTTTTTGAATTTGTTTGATATAAGAACCTCCACAATTACATCCAAGGGCCAGATTGTAATCCCTGTGGAAACGCGCGGAAAAAAGGGTTTTGAATCCGGAACAAAAGTTGCAATACTTTCTTTTGATGACCATTTGGAGATCCGTCCTTTGAAATCTGTTTTGGATAAAATGAATTTTGATGCCGAAGTAGAAAAAACAGGCAGGATTTTGAAAGAAATTGTTGATAAACACGGATTGCGCGGCAAGAAAATAAGATGCCTGACAAAGGCAGACAAGGATGCGATTGCAAAAGAAATTCTGGCTAAAAATCGCTAGGCCTGCGGCAGGGAATAAGATTTTTCGCCCTTTCAAAATCTTTTGTGTTCCAGGTTATTATTAGCTTGCAGCCAGTTTCTTGTGCGTTTGCAATATGCAGTGCATCAGTGAAATGGATTCCCGTTTTTCTTTCAATTTCTTTTGCTTTTTTGTTTTCTGTGTTTTCTACAAACAAAAAGTTTACGTTTAGCTGTTCAAGTGTTTCCTCAATTTCTTTTCTCCCAAGTCCCGTAATCCTTTTTACTTCCATAACAAACAATTCTGAAATAACAAGTTCAATTCCAAGAACCCTGCACGCAGTAAAAAATCTCCTGCTTTCCTCAAAACGCAGGTTATATGCTCTGTCAATTTCGCTCCTTAGAAAAGAAATCAATGCATTTGAATCCAGATACAGGCGCATGAAAAAAGCGGCTTGCGCAATACATTAAAAATACGTGTGAGTTTCGTCACACAGCGAAACCACTCGCGAAAGTTTAAAAAGAGAAACAACGCTATAGTCTATGGATTTTTTGTATGAAAAAGAGTGTTTTGCTGGTTGCACTAGTGTTGGCTGTTGTTTTTAGCGGGTGCGTGGATAATCCCTTTGGTGGTTGTAATGGCACCTATGAAATAAAGGATTTGAGTGTAACGCCTGCGCCCGATTGTTTGGAGTTTGAAGCCAACAATTGCAATGATGGCGTTTTAGTCGTTACGAATGATTGTCAGGAAACAATTTTTCTGTGCGGTGTAGAAATACCGGCAGCAACAATAAGATATTATGGCGAAAATAAAAACAATGGAAGAAGTGTGCCTGGAGGCACAACCCTTGAAATTATTCTCCATGCGGATGGCAGTGCCTCTTTAGAGAAAACTTCTGGAAATTATGCAAAATATATTCCCAAAAAAGAACAGCAACTTAGCATAACTTGTGACTACAAAGGTAAGCCGATAACAATTGCATATCTCAAAGTCAAAAAAAGTTAGTTTGACATTTTGAACCAACCCTTTTTTAATGTTCCCCTGAAAAGAATTTTCTAAAGGTGCAATAATTTGATTCTTATTATTTCAGAGAAGCCTATTGCTGCGCAGAGAATTTCAAACATTCTTGCGGGCTCAAAGGTTACAGAGCAGTTAAGCAAGCGCGCAAAATACTATATTTTTGAGAAAGAGGGAAAGCAATACACTACAATTGCAATGAAAGGTCACATAACTGGAGTTGATTTTCCCCCGCACTATCAGCATTGGATTGGAACTGATTTGAAAAACCTTGCAAATGCAGAGCTTGTTACCTATGCAACTGAAAAGGACATTGCAGATTTCCTGCAAAAGATTGCCCCCAAAGCCGATGGAATAATTGTTGCAACAGACTCTGACAGGGAGGGGGAAGCAATTGGATTGGAGGCCCTTGAAATAGTCAAAAAAGAAAATCCCAAAATTAATATTGAGAGGGCAAGTTTTTCTGCAATTACCCCAAAAGACATTAATGATGCATTTCAAAAGCTTGCCAAGGTTGATTACAATCTGGGGGAGTCGGCAAACGCGCGCAGGGAAATTGATTTGGTCTGGGGCGCTGTTCTCACACGTTTTCTTTCACTGGTTTCTGGGAAGCTCGGCAGGGAATTTTTGAGCATGGGCCGAGTTCAGGGGCCTACGCTTGGGCTGGTTGTTGACAGGGAAAAGGAACGGCTTGCCTTTGTATCAAAGCCCTTTTGGGAGATTCAAGCGCTCTTTAAAAAAGAAAAATCAGAGTTTGCTGCGCAGCATAAAAAAGGCAGGTTTTGGGACGAGAAGGAGGCAAAAAAGGCGTTTGAATGCGGAAAGCCTCCCAAGGGAAAAGTAACTGATGTTTCAAAGAAAAAAAGGGTTCTGGCAAAACCAATACCCTTCAACACCACGGGCTTTCTGCGAGCTGCAACTGCAATAGGATTTTCCGCGGGACAGGCAATGAGCATTGCTGAATCGCTTTATCAGTCAGGATATATTTCATATCCGCGAACAGACAACTCTGTTTATCCTCCGACTTTGATTTTAAAGGATGTTCTTGTAGAGCTTTCAAAAGTAGCGGAATTTGAACTGCCTGTGCGCAAGCTTCTTGCGTTGAAAGCGCTTGTGCCAAGCAGGGGAAAAGAAGCAAAAGACCATCCTCCGATACACCCTGTTAGCGCTGCTCCGAAAGCCAAGCTTGATCCGCGCAGCTGGAAAATCTATGTGCTGGTTTGCAGGCACTTTTTTGCGACTCTTGCTGAAGACGCGGAAACAGAAAACCTTTCTGTGGAAATAGATTTGAATACACAGCCTTTTGTTGCGCGCGGCCAGGTTTTTACAAAGCTTGGCTGGAAAGAATTTTACCCATATTCCAAGGCAACAGAGGTTTTATTGCCGAACCTTGAAAAAGGGGACATTGTTGATCTCCTGAAACTCGATTTGCTTGCAAAGAAGACAGAGCCTCCGGGGAGATACAGCCAGGGGAGCCTGATAAAAGCAATGTCTGATTTAAATCTCGGGACAAAATCAACGCGCGCAGAAATAATTCAAAAGCTCTACGCACGGCAGTATATTTCGGGGCAGCAGGCAATTATTCCAAGCAAGGTTGCGTTTGCAGTTGTAGATTCCCTTGAAAAGTATGACGGCAAGGTTGTAAAGCCGGAAATGACTGCAGAGCTTGAAAAGGAAATGGATTTGGTTGCAGCGGGAGAAAAAGAAAAGCAGAAAATTGTTTTGGAATCAAGAAAATTTTTGCTTGAAATCCTGGAGGATTTGCTCAAAAACAAGGCAAGCATTGGAACAATGATTCGTGAGGCAGCGCGCGCAGACTCTATTCTGGGAAAATGCGGCAAATGCGGAAAGGATTTGATGATAAGAACAGGGAGAACAGGCAAGCGTTTTGTGGGGTGTACAGGCTATCCAAGCTGCACTAACACTTATCCTCTCCCCCAGATGGGAAAAATTATTCCTACGGATAAAAGATGCCCTGAGTGCGGTGCTCTTGTAATCCGGGTTTTGGGAAAAGGCAGAAGAAAATTTGAAATGTGCCTTGACATGAACTGCAAGACAAAAGAAGCATGGAAAAATAGTTCTAAAAAGAAATCAAAAAAGACTTCTAAGAAGCAGATTAATGTTGAGAGGAAGAGGGAATCAATAAAAAAATAGTATTGAAAAATCCCTGTCAGGTGAGCCTAGCCCTCTTCTCTCAAGTACAACTAACTCTTTTTGGTTTGTCCCCTCCTTTTTTGGTATACATATAGCCCCCTTTCTTGAATATATAAACCCGTTAGGTTTTAGCGTACCAAAATATACATTTAAATTGTTTTTTGTGTCTAATTTTAACGGTGTTGTTGTGGCTTCTTCCCCCAAATTAGATGATGAAATTCGTTTGAAAATACTTGAAGCCTGCCTTAAACAGGGCTCTGTTTCTCCCAATATAAGGGCAATACAGCGCACAACAGGCTTTCACAAGGCAACAATAAAAACATCGCTTGATTTTCTAAAGAAAAAGGGGCTGTTGCAGGGGTTTGGCCCAAAAATAACTATAAAGACATTTGGTTATCCGCTCGAGGTTTTCCTTATTCTGCAGGTGGATACCTCTCAAACAAAAACCTTTGAAAAATTCCTTGAAGTAGCCCAAAAAGACTCGCATCTTTACAGGATTTCGCCAATACTTGGCTCTGGAAACTGGAATCTTCTCATAAGATTCATCTACAAAGACGTTGAATCATTTCACAAGGATTTGCAAAAAAGGTATTATGACACTATTCCCGGATTCTATGATTTAGTCAAAAGCAGGGAAATTTTTTATGCCACAGAGCCGCATTACAAAAACTCTTCTCGGACAAACTCCATACTTGGAATAATCAAAGAAGAAAAGGGGCTTGAATAATGAGAATTGAAATCGATTACAGCAAAAGCCTTGAGCAAAACGCTTCAGGCTATTTTGAGAAAAGCAAAAAATCAAAAAAAAAGCTGGAGGGCCTGTGTTTAGCTATGCAGGAAACCAAGAAAAAGCTTGAAAGACTCGAGAAACAAAAAAGCTCGGAGAAAAAAGAAAAACTCGTTAAAAAACGCAAACACGCGTGGTTTGAATCCTTTCACTGGTTTGTGTCAAGCAATGGCTTTCTTGTGGTCGCAGGCAGAAGCGCAAAGCAAAACGAATTGCTCGTAAAAAAGCATTTGGAGAAAAACGACATGTTTCTGCACGCAGACATTCAGGGGGGCGCAGCAACCATAATAAAATCAGGCAACAAAAAAATTTCAGACCAAACCCTAAAAGAGGCTGCGCAGTTTGCAGCAGTATTCAGCAAGGCATGGCAGCGAGGCCTCGCAAGCATTGAAGTCTATGCAGTTTCCAAAGAACAGGTTTCAAAAAAAGCCCCGAGCGGAGAAGCACTTTCAACAGGGGCCTTTATGATATACGGAAAAAGAAAATGGTTTAAGCCTGCAATGGAATTAGAAATAGGAATCAAAAAAGACGAAAACCAGTTCATAACAGTCTCAGGCCCGTCCACAGCAATAAAAAAACAGTCCATTATTTCCCTGCCAATCAAACAGGGTTCCCAAAAACCCGGGCAAACAGCAAAAAAAATACGTGCAATCCTTGGAAAAAAAATTGGCGAGGAAAATATAGGCCTTGACGAGATTATAAGAATGCTGCCGAGCAGCGGAATTTCACTATGAAATAAGAATGATTTTTATTTTTTTGCAGAGCCCATATTAACAGGGCTTTTTTGGGAGTGTATCAATGCCAAAAACAAACGAAGTTGTGCTAAAGGTTGAAGAACCAGATCCAAGCCATGTGCGGCGCAATATAGTCAGCCTAGACATGCAGACAAAGCAGTTGCTTGGAATTACATCAGGGGACATTGTTGAATTAGAGGGCACTAAAAAAACAGCTGCAATAGTCTGGCCCGCCTCTCCAGAGGATGAAGGCAGGCAAATAATCCGCATGGACTCTTATATACGGCACAATGCAGGCACAGGCTTGGGAGAAAAAGTCACTGTAAGAAAATCAGATGTAAAGGAGGCAAAAAAAGTTGTTTTGGCACCCACACAGGAAATTCGCATTATTGCCTCTGGCTATGACAACATACTCAAAAAAAGCTTTTTGGGAAAACCCTTGACAACAGGCGACAGCGTCTGGATAAGCGTTTTCGGAAGCGGGCGCGGCTTTGTTTACAAAGTGGCTGAAACAAATCCGCGGGGAATAGTAAAGGTTACTGATTCAACAAAATTTGTTTTAAAGGAAAAGCCCACAAAAGGAGAGTTAGAGGGATTGCCCCGCATAGCATATGAAGACATAGGCGGTTTGGATGAGCAGGTTCAAAAGGTCAGGGAAATGATTGAACTGCCAATGCGGCACCCCGAGTTATTCAGAAAGCTTGGAATAGACCCGCCAAAAGGCGTTCTCTTATACGGGCCCCCGGGAACAGGAAAAACACTGCTTGCAAAAGCAGTTGCAAACGAAACAAATGCACACTTTATCTCAATCAATGCCCCTGCAATAATGAGCAAGTTTGTAGGAGAGGCAGAGGAAAGAGTAAGGCAATTGTTTAAGGAGGCAGAGGAAAACGCCCCAAGCATTATTTTTATTGACGAAATTGACGCTATTGCGCCAAAGCGCGAGGAAGTGATTGGAGAGGTTGAAAGGCGTGTTGTAGCGCAAATACTCTCGCTAATGGACGGTCTTGAAACGCGAAGCGGTGTAATGGTTATTGCGGCAACAAACAGGATAAATTCAATTGACGAGGCTTTGAGAAGGCCCGGGCGCTTTGACAGGGAAATAGAATTTGGTGTGCCCGACAAAAAGGCAAGAAAAGAGGTTTTGCAGATTCACACTCGCGGCATGCCTATACACCCGCCTTTTGACACAAAATTTTTGGAATCAGAGGTAAAAAAACTCAAGGCAGATATTTTGTCTCCTGAACAAAAGGAAAAAATAGTTGCCCTGCTGCAAAAAAAACCTTCAGAGGAAAACTTTTTGAATTCTTTATCCCCCAAGGAAAAATCCGAGGTAAAACAGCTTTTGCTGGGAAAAATGTTAGGGGATTTTGCAGACACTACTCATGGGTTTGTGGGGGCAGATCTGGCTGCGCTTACAAAGGAAGCTGCAATGCGCGCTCTGCGCAGATATCTCCCCAAAATAAATTTGGAGGAAGAGACTATTCCGCCGGAAGTCCTCGAATCTTTGGAAGTCAACAGAAATGATTTTATTGAAGGCTTGAAAGACGTTCAGCCTTCTGCACTGCGTGAGGTAACAATAGAAATTCCAAATATAAAATGGAAAGACATTGGCGGGCTTGACGAGGTAAAGGAAGAGCTGGGGCAGGTAATTGAATGGCCTTTGAAAAACCCTGATGCTTTCAAAAAAATGGGCATTACTCCCCCAAAAGGAATTCTCTTGTACGGGCCTCCGGGATGCGGAAAAACTCTCCTTGCAAAGGCAGTTGCAACTGAAAGCGAAGCAAACTTTATCTCTATAAAAGGGCCGGAGTTGCTTTCAATGTGGGTTGGGCAGAGTGAGCTTGGAATAAGAAAGGTTTTCAAAAGGGCAAGGCAGGTCGCGCCCGTAATTGTTTTCTTTGATGAAATCGATGCAATAGCAAGCCGCAGGGGCTCTTCTCTTGACAGTGGAGTGACACAGCGCGTTGTAAACCAATTGCTTACCGAGCTTGACGGCGTAGAAAGTTTAAATCACGTTGTTTTTTTGGCAGCAACTAACAGGCCGGATTTGATTGACCCTGCTCTTTTGCGCCCCGGAAGAATAGACAAAATTGTGCGGGTTGACGCTCCGGATGAAAAAACGCGCTTATCCATTTTAGAGGTCCACACTCGGGGAATAATGCTTGCAAAGGACGTTTCCTTGAAAGAGCTTGCAAAAAAAACAGACAAATTCAGCGGAGCAGACCTCGAGGGTTTAGTGAGAGAAGCAGCACTGCTTGTTTTGAAAGAAAACAAGCTCAAGGCAAAGCCAGTTGAAAGCAGGCATTTTTACGCAGTAATAGAAAAAATAAAAGGCAGTGTCACAAAAGACAAGGAAAAGGTTTACGACGAATTTGAGGAAAACGTTGGAAGCTTCTCATACGTAGGCTGATTCTTAGAAAAGAAAGCCAGGAACAAGAAATACTCCTGTGGCTGCTACTGCAATTGCAATTCCCCAGGCCAAAGGATTCCACGCAAAAACCTTTTTTCCATCAAGGGGCCCAAAAGGAATGAGATTGAATAATGCGAGGAACATGTTTATCCGAAAGCCAAGCATGCCTAAAACATTTCCAAACCCGCTTGCAAAAAAAAGCGCAAGCGCAAGAAAGCCGAGCGCGACAACAATGTTTGTTGCAGGGCCTGCAACTGAAATTAATCCGTTCTGGCGCCTGTCAATATTATCACTCTGAATATAAACTGCTCCGGGTGCCGCAAAAATAAAGCTAAAGAGCAAAGCAGATATTAGCGCAAATATTAGCCCAAAATTCCATGCCCGATATTCTGCGTGCGCCCCAAAATGCCTTGCAACCTGCCTGTGCGCAAGCTCGTGGAAAATAAAGCCAGTTCCAACGAC
>JAFGEM010000116.1 GCA_016931555.1 Candidatus Iainarchaeum sp.
GTTGAGTAAAAAAGGAAGAGAATTTGAAGAAGCCTTTGCAAAATATTTGGGAAGCACGAGCTCTGTTTTAACCAACAGCGGAAGCAGTGCAAATCTCTTGATGTTATCCGCGCTCAAATCTGATCAGGCGCCTTTCCAATTGAAACCGGGGGATGAAGTTATTACTCCCGCCTGTTCCTTTCCAACAACCTTCAATCCGATTGTGCAGAATGATTTTGTCCCTGTTTTGCTGGATGTTGAACTGGAAACATACAACATTAACCCCGCTCATTTGGAAAAAGCAATGAGCAAAAAAACAAAAGCAATTTTTTTGCCGCATATGTTTGGAAACCCAAACCAAATGGACGTTATAATGGATTTTGCCGGAAAACACAATTTGATTGTTTTAGAAGACAATTGCGATTCTTTGGGAAGCAAATTCAGGGGAAAGCACACTGGAACATTCGGAGCAATGGCATCCCATTCTTTTTATCCCGCGCACCACATTACAATGGGGGAAGGCGGAGCAATTGCATTGAACCAGCAGGAATTCGAGCCAGTTGTAAGAAGCCTGCGGGACTGGGGGCGGGCATGCATCTGTCCTGTTTGCTTTGTTTCTCTGGACCCGAGCTTTGTCTGCCCAATGAGATTTGACCAAAAAATAGAAGGCCTGCCGGAAGGCTATGACAAAAAATACATTTACAGCAACATTGGCTTCAATTTAAAGCCAACCGAGGCACAGGCTGCAATGGGTTTAGTGCAGTTAAAAAAACTGGAAGAATTCAACAATGCACGAAAGAAAAACTTTAACCTGCTATTCAAAGAATTCCAAAATTATGAGGATTATTTTATTCTTCCAAAAGGAATTGAAAACAGCGATGTCAGCTGGTTTTGCTTTCCGCTAACAATCAGGGACAGGAAAAAGATTGCCAGAAATGATCTTGTTAGATTTTTGGAAGAAGAGAACAACATTGAAACAAGGCTTTTCTTCAGCAGCAACATTATCCGGCATCCCGCATACAAAAACGCAAAGTACAGAGTTGCCGAGCCCCTAACAAACAGCGACAAAATATTGTTGGATAGTTTTTTCATTGGAACCTATCCCGGGATTACAGAAGAAAAAATGAAATTTGTAACAGAAAGAATCCGGGAATTCATGAAAAAAATAAAATGATTTTTTCTTCTTTCAAGGACAATAGTTGTGCTTAGATTTAAAAAAAGAAACTCCCTCTTAGGTAAAAGATTAACCATGCCCCCAGATTCCATTAAAAGCATTACAATCTTTTTTCCGGCTTACTACGATGAAAAAAGCATTCCAATCCTCACAAAAAAATTCCATGGATTGCTGAAAAAAACAGGCAGGCAATTTGAAATAATAATTGTTGACGACGGCAGCCCCGATAACACTGGCAAAGTCGCAGACAGGCTGGCAAAACAATTCAGCAATGTGCGAGTTATCCATCACCCAAAAAATAGGGGATATGGCGGCGCCCTAATCAGCGGTTTTACCAAAGCAAAAACAGATTTAGTTGGCTTTACTGACGGAGATGCACAATACAATGTTGAAGAGTTCCCGCAATTCCTAGAAGCAATTAAGGAAGCCGACTTAGTGATTGGGTTTCGAAAAAAAAGGGCCGAAGGCTTTTCAAGACGATTCACCCAAAAAATCTATAAGCTATTGCTGTTCCTCTTATTTGGAATCACAGTCAAAGACCCGGACTGCAGCTACAAGCTTGCGCGAAGAAAAATATTTGAAAAAATCAAGCTGACGAGCAACAGCGGGTTTATCAGCGCAGAACTCATTTACAAGGCAAAAAAGAACGGCTTCAGAATAAAGCAAGTTCCTGTAACACATTTGAAAAGGCCGTTTGGAAACAGCACTTTCTTTGGATTAAAAAGAATAGCTGACCTGCGAAAAGACATAGTCAGAGTAAGGTTCAAAGAGTAAACATAGCAAGCAAAAAAAAATTTGCTACTGTTTTTTTTCAAACAGCAATGCAAAATGATAAAAGCCGTAAAGCGGCTGCTTTAATTCTATTTTTTGCTTTAATTCAAAATTCTCCACAACAAAAGCATCTATTGCAGGATTGCTTTCTGTGAAACCGCTGTCATGGGAAAAAACAATTACTAACACGGGAGGTTGCCGTGAAAGCAATTCAAGCTGTTCCCCTATAAAAGAATCTGAATAACCAATAAAATCCAGATAATAGAGGGCTTTTGTTGCAGGCAGGCGCTGGCTCAAAAAATAAAGCTCCGGGCTCGCAGGGAGAACAAGTATTTTGTCGCTTGGCAGGGAGTTTTCAACAACAATTTCCGAAACTTTTTCAAGCTCGCAAAAACTATGGCTCTGCCCAGAAAAAATTATGACAAAGGAAGTTCCCCCGACAACTACAGAAAGCAGGACAAGCACAGCAAAGACTTTTAGCAGCAAATGCCTCTTCAAAAGCGCAAAAAAACCAAAGCCCGAAAAAACAGACAATGCAGGCAAAATCGGTGCAAAGTGCATGCAGCACCCTAAAAGGGGCAGAATCATTACAATGCTCCCCAAAATCCAGAGAAACAATAGAACAAAAATTGTTCTCTGCTCAGGCCTCAACTCAATCTTTTTAAGCAAAAACAGGAACAACAGCACAAAGGGAATTGCAATTGAAACAAAGAAAGGCAGAAAGTCAAGAGACAAGTTAACGCGGGAATAATACAAAAGATTGTCTGCATGGTAGCCAAACAAATACTCCCAAAATAAGGCAAAAAGATTATTGTAAAACAAAAAAGCCAAAAAAACTATAATAAGGAAAAATGCAGGAACCATTGTCTTGAGAAAAAACAAAAAACCCTTAACAACGGGTTTTTGCCTTTTAAGTTCCCTGTAAAGAAAAAAAAGGAGAAAAAAAGCCGCAATCAGAAAAGCCGTCTGTTTGAAAAAAACAGTTGCAACAATAAAAAAATTTGCTGCAGAAAGCCAGAGCATATTTTTCTTTCCAATGAACTGCAAATAGGAAAAGACAGAAAGCAAAATAAGCAGCGCCACAAAAGGCTCTATTACAAACCAAAAATAGTCAAAAACAAGGCATAAAAACACAAAAAAAACACTCGCAACCAATGCAGCCCTCTCATCAAAAATCTTTTTTGAAACAAAAAAAACCAAGGCAAGAGAAACAAGTGCAGCAACAGCCATTAGCATGCGCGCTGTAAGCAAAAGCGGCGGAAAAACAGAGAAAATCACTGCACCGACAAAAAAAATCCCAATAGGCTTTGACTCAAAAAAACCAGCATAGGGCAGAATGCCTTCTGAATAAAGCCAGCTTCCAGTTAAATAAACGCCCTCGTCAAAAAAAGGCATTGAATTCGACATCACAAAAAACAGGGCAAACTGCAGCAAACACAGCAACAGAAAAGCATAGAAACAGCATTGCATTGATTTCATTCAAAGCGCCTTCTGCTCCAGATTTTTGGTCTTTTTGAGAAAGAAAGCCCCGGCCAATGCAATCAGCAACTGCGAGGACAGGATTAGTATGGAAAGGGATACAGCCGATTCCCCGCTAATCTGCAAAAACCCCAGAAAGAAAATTAGTGTTGCGTCCCTTGTGCCCATTCCGGAAAAGGAAATAGGCAGTATTTCAACAAGCGTTGCTATAGGCATCATCAAAAAAATAAAGTCCAAGGGAATGCTAAGCCCAAGCGCTAAGGAAAGAATGAAAACCTGGAAAAAAAACAATAGCCAAGAAGCAAGCGTCAAAAAAACTGCGAAAAAAAGAATTTTTTTGTTCTTTCTGAAACACGCAAGCCCCAAATAAAAATCGCCAAAACCTGATTTCAAAGCTTCCTTGAATTTTTTGGGCACCAAAAAGTTAAAAATTGGTTTCATGATAAATCCCGTGAAACGCTTCTTTGTGAGAAGAAAAAGCCCAGCCAGAAAAACAGCGAGAAAAATAGATACTAATAGTATGGGCGCGAGCCCAAGGTTAAAGGCAAACGAAAAAAACAACAATCCAAACAAACCAGCCAAAAGCAGAAAAGTTACATCCATTGCACGGTCCAGCAAAATAAGGCTTAAGCCATTGCCCAGATTGACTGAAAAATTCTTTTTGAAATAAACCGCACGCAAAAAATCCCCGCTCCTCCCAGGGCTTACAGAGCCCAGCAAATAACCCACAAGCCAAATCTGCGAGGATTCAAACAAGGGAATTTTCTTTCCAAAGGCACGCAGCATTACTGACTGTTTAAAGCCTTTTAACAGCACTGTCGGCGCCATA
>JAFGEM010000117.1 GCA_016931555.1 Candidatus Iainarchaeum sp.
AGAATTGCCAACATCAAAGTTGGGAGCAGGCTTTATAATAAATTCACAGTCTCTGGAGCCAAGGCAGCAGCAGTGAACCTCAACACAGTCAACGCCCTGGTTAAATGCCCGTGAAAAAATTCCCGCTAAAATTCCGCGCAAAAAATGGTCAACAGGCGCCTTGACAGGCTTGCGGACATGGCTTGCAAAGGGATTATCCTGAACAGAAACAATTGCCTCTGTTTTTGAAGAATCCAAATCAACAACTTTAATAGAGCCCCAGCCGCTCGCAGCAAAAAAATCGCCCATAAATTTTGCCATGCGCTCTCCCTTAAAACCAAAATCAGAGGATATCTGCTTCAAAAGATCCCTGCGGACAGAATCCTTAACAGCATAATAAAGTTTTTTAGTGAACTCGGGATCCTCAACAGACATTATTCCAGACAAAACAGGAATAGGGGCAATCAAAAAAGGAACATTAATCAGAAAAAAATTGTTATGCTTGAACTTCAAGCCGTTAGTGAAAATAAATTTATCATAAAATTGGTTAAGCATCAAACATCACCCTGCAAAATATTGTGTATTGTACGGTACTTTTCAACCTTAAGCGGCCATACAACCAAGGCATTTCCAACACGCTTTGAAAGCACAAGCTGCTTGTCAACAAGCTTTTTGAGGTAATACGAGTATTTTGTGCTCGCCTGCCGCTTCTTTTCGCGCGTGGAAACATCCTCCCGAAAATGCTCTGCTATTTCAAGGGAAGAAATAGGCCAGTTCTGCATTACAATCTCCAGAATCTCCTGCTCGCGCATGGAAAGCCCCTTAGAAACAACAAAATCTGGCATGACAGGCATTTAAAACAACCAAAAGAGAAAAAGAGGCAAAGAAGTATATAAAAGTATCTAAATAATGCTGGCATGCCAGAAAAGGTTATACGTTGAATTTCATTCCCTCTTCTGCAGGAACAATATTCTTTACATTGTGCCGGGCAAGAATTTTTTCAAGTTTTTCCTTTGTCATGTGCTGGGTTGCTTCTATGTGAGTTAAAACAACTTTTTTTGCGCGCAACGTATTAGCAAGCGCAAGGTTTTCCTCAAAAGAAATATGGTCTTGGACAGTCGATGTCTCGGGCTTGGATGCCCGCGTTTCCACTGTCTTCCCAATCCACCCTGTTTCCATAAAAACCAAATCAGCGTCAAAAAACAAGGGGTCAAGAGTTGAACCGAAAATGCTGCAAGGCATGTAAACTACTTTTTTTTGACCCTGTTGTATGACATACCCAAATCTTTGCCTGTCAGGCCTTTTGAAGTTAACTGGGGCTACTGTAATATTGCCAAATTTTATTTGTTGCCTGTTTTTTGCCGGAATTATTTCTATCCAGCCTCTTTCCGCATAATAAAAAATATGTGAAAGGTATTTTTTAAAGTCGGGCATTGCATGCTCAGGGATAAATACTTTTACAACTGGTTTCTTTGCACCAGCAACATAGCCCGTGGAAACATCCGGATGCCCCAAATGCTCAAAAATTCTCATGCCCTGAGTGTGATCAGGATGCCAGTGAGTGTAAAAAACAGCGGAAACCTTTTTTATGCGCTCCCTATTCAATTGAAGGGCAATTTCCTCAGGAGTGTCAAACAAAAGCCCCTGCGTTGTTTCAATCAGTGCAGGGCCAGTTCTCTCAAAGCCGCTCGCCCGGGCTTTTTCACAGTCTTTGCAGAAACAACAGGGCCTTGGAAAATGCCCTGCGCCCTCTGAACCAAGCAACACTAGTTCCATGAAAAAAATGCGTGTTGAACATTTTTTAACCCAATTGTGCTTTATATTAGTCACATGATAGAGAAAGTTTTCACTGCTGACCTGCACACTCACTTGCTCGAAAAGAACACAAAGCCCGAGGATTACTGGAAATACGCAAAAAAAAGAAAGCTTGATGCAATAGCAATGACAGAGCACGCGGAATTCAGGCCCGAAAAAGCGTTTGAAATAGCAAAAAAAACAAAGCCGAAAAATATTCTGCTTATCCCCGGAATAGAGTTGAATACAGACATTGGGCACGTGCTTGTTTATGCAGAAAATGAGAGAGTTTTTCAGATTCCGGAATTGAGGAAAAAGGGAATTGAAATAGAAAAAGTAATTGAAATAGGGAAAGAAAACAAATTGCTTGTGAGCATTGCACATCCCTGGGGATTCAGCCATGACAGCGCAGCATACATTTTTGGCGAAAAAAAGCTAGAAAAGCTTGTGGAAGAAAACAGCATTGGAGTGGAAGCGTTCAACGGAATGATTGGGCAGCTCGCTTATTTTGTTTACAACAGCAAATGGGTTTCAAGGCCACGGAACTTTTTTGAAAAACTCGAAACAAATAAAATAGCAAAAAAAATCCGCATCAGCAAAATCGGGGAAAAGGCAAGAAAAAAGATAGACAGCAAAAGCATGGAAATAGTGGAGAGAACACGCAAGGCAATTGAATTAGGGGAAAAGGCAGGCTTTATTACAGCAGGGAGCGACGCACACTCCGCAGTCAGAATCGGCGCAGGAATAATAAAAATGCGCCTGCCAGAACAGCAGGATAACACTTCTTTCTTGAAAGCGCTCAGGGAGAAAAAAAACATTGAATGGGCAGGCCCGCTCATAAAAGAAAAAAAAGATTCAATAGAGATAGTGCAATTGCCAAGAAAAAAAATGGAGGCACTGCAGGCACTCAAATATGCTGCAAAAACCAAGTTGCACAGAAAAGTGCAGGTGAAGGAATAATCCCAAGGATAGGAATAATAAGTTTGTTGTCCTAATTTTTGTGCATGAAATATTCTGTTTACCCTGAAACAAGGATAGAGCACATTCCAAAGGACACAGAAGCAATACATCTTGTGAGGCCCGTTAAGAAAGATTTTCTCGAAAAAATAATTAAGAAGTGCAAAGGGCTGAAAAGAATCTGCATGAGCAACTCCTGCTTCCACCGCCTTTCCCCGCGCGCAAGAAAGTCACTCAAAAACCAAAAAATAGAACTGCGAATTGAAACACGGCGCGGCCGCGCAATTGAAATTCCTTTCGAAAAAATGCTCGAAATAATTGAAATGCAAAAAGACTTTCAAAGCGTAAGGGCAATAGAAGAAAAAACAAAGGTCCCAAAAAGCACTGTACACTACCTAGTAAAGTATGCGCAGAGAACAAAAATAAAAAAAGGCAGCGAAACAATCCACCTAAAATAATTACCTCTGCCTTTCAACAGGCTTTTCCACCCTATAATGGCAAGCAGGGCATTCAAAAGTTTGGATTACACTTGCTCCTGCCAAACCCGCTAAGCCTTCCTTGCGCATTTCTGCTCCGCATTTTGGGCATTTCATAAAAAAACAGGAAAGCAAAACAAATTTAGCTTTAATGTGCGCTTAAGGCAAAAAGTCCTTGGTTTTTATTTTCTCGGGCAAATAGGTTTGCGTTATAAAACGGATTCCCTTTTTGCTAAGTGCTTCCAATTCAAGCTTTATTGCCCTCTGCTTCATTAAATCAAATTCCTTCTGCCACTCCTTTGTCTTAAACCAGTCATATTTCTTCATTTCATTAAGCCTCTTGACATCAAGCGCGTTTAATTTGATTGTAACCTCTTTTGGAATCTTAAAGGTATCAACATCCTGCACTGTCAAGCCAATGTATTTTGTGTCAGGAGTTGCAAGCTTTTCCTCGCTATAAGACAAACTAATTGAACCCTGTTTTATTACAGAGTAAATATACATTCCCCAAGGGTCTGCATCCATCAAAGCATAAACAGGGAGCTTGAACTCCTTGTTAAGCCGCTGCACAAGGCGCCTCTCTGCCCTTGAAGGCTGGCCGCGCCCAGTCATAATTATGCACTTGTTCTTTTTCCAAAATTGGTCCTCGTTAAAGCGCTTCCATACAGCATCTTTTTCAATAAACAAAACATAATCCGCATCCAAATCTTTTATCTGGATTCTCTCGGGCTCTACATTGCTGGGAATTCCCCAGCCACCTGAACCCATTTTTGTCAGGTCAATAGTGTCTTTGCCGTCCTTTACTTTCATTGTCCCAACAATAACCCCTTTGCTCGAAGCAGCTAGATGCAGTTCCTCCCTAAGCAAATCAAGGCTGGATTCAATGTCTTCAATAATAGGGTCTGATTCGGATTGCTCCTCAAAAGTGTTTTCTGTTGTGCCTGCAATAGTGTGCTTCAATGCATAGTAAAGGTCACGGATGCTTGTTGTCGCCTGCTCCCCGATAATCTTTTTTATTTCAGAAGCAACCAATGCAGTCTGCATGAATTTTCTTGCATGGGCAACATTCAAGAACTGCCTTTGCGAGGTCTTGTCGCCGAGTTTAATTGTTTTGCTTTTCTTGTCAAAGTAAATGTTTCCAAGAGTCCTAACAGGCAATTCAATTGCAGGCTCTTTTCCCGAATCAATCTGCGTTAAAATTGTTTTGCCCACGCTCTCCAATTTTTTTATGACTTCCTTGTCCTTGCCTTTCACTTCTGTTGATTTGCTCATTTCTTAGACCCCTTTTTTGTTTTCTTATGGTTTTTATTGTTTTTATCAACTATTTTTTGGGCTTCTTCCTCAAGCTCTTTTTTTTCGATCTGCTCCTCAAGCTTTAGTTTTTTTAGAACAATATTGTGAAGCTTTTTTTCTATTTCATCGCGCTTTTTGCCTGTTAACTCGTGGACTGCTATTGCAACTTCAGTCGCATACTTTAAGAACAATTTTTTCTTCTTCTCTTTTTCCTCGCGCTTTCTCTTGCCGGCTACAAAGCGCCAAATCTGCCTTGCAGACTGCATTAAAGCCAGGCGAAGCTCTTCCATTACCTCGTCTTCATCTGAAACCGCCTGCTTTCCCGCTCCAGTGTATGGAATGTGAACGGAAAGCATGTGAATAAACACGCTTAGAGGGGAATTGTCAAGGCTTTTTACGCCATAGCGCTTCCAGTCAAGGCTCTGCACTGCTTTTGTAAGCGCGCAGCCCCCAGTGTCAAACAATAATGGAACCCTGTTTGCAAATCGCATTATTTCAATGCGCTTTATTTCCTGGCCTGTGTGCTCGTCTTTTTCTCCTGAGCCTTTTCCTGCATTGCCGCCATAGGCAATTCCTGCTTCAACCTGGAATGCAAAGCCCCCCCTGTACACTGTTGGTTTTCTTGTTAGAACTGACAAAAACTCGGGTTCGACAATGTTTTTTATTGAGGCCCGGATTCTGTCCTCTCCAATCGGGCTTAAACCGTCCAAGCTAGGGGCAATGAAAGTCATTTCCTTGAAGCATTTTATTATTTCTTCAGCCTCTTCCCATGCAAGCTTTTTGGGGTCCTTGTTCAAATCAAAGGTAACTTTTTTGGAAACCTCTAAAATTGATTTTTCCCCCATTCTGTCAAAATCTGTTTTGAGGAATGACGCGATTTTCCTTGCCTGCGTTGTTTTTGACATTGTAAGAAGCTCGTCAACTGTAACTCCCTTTGGATGTGGCTTTACTTCAACTGACCTTTTAGGGATTTTTGTGCTCGTCCTGTCAAAAACAAATTTTTCTCCGGCAGGGTCTGTAAATGAAATTTTTGCATGCGGGTTTGCAATTGCTGTCCTGCGCAAATACTCCAAAGGAGCCTGTTCGCTCTTCTGGTATTTTACGTCCTTGAATTTTGCTTTTATTGCAAGCCCTTTAAAGTCTTTTTCAATGTCTTCAATTTTAACTATTTTCGGCTCGTTCTTTTTCGGGTCAATAGTAATCTCTGCCATGAAAGGCTTGTGCTTTGATGTTCCGCTTATTACCTGAACTGGCTTGCCTGTTGTTACCAAAGCCAGCATTGTACAGCCTGCCGCGCCTATGCCCTGCTGCCCGCGCATCTGCATTAGCCTGTGAAATTTTGTTCCCGCAAGCAACTGCCCCAAAGCCTTCCCAACAGTATTTTTTGTCAGCCCGGGACCATTGTCTTTAATCGCAATCTCGTAATACTCGTTTCCGAGCTCTGAAATTTTTACCTCAAGCTCCGGGAGTATGCCTGCTTCCTCGCAAGCATCTAAAGAATTTGTAACATATTCGTGGATTATTGTTGTGAGTGTGCGGATTTTTCCAGTAAGACCGAGCATTTGCTTGTTTTTTTTGAAGAACTCTGCAACGCTGTGCTCCTTGAACTCCTTTGCAAGCTGGTCTGCGTTCAAAACCTGTGCGACTGGATTTTGTTTTTGCTCTTCAGCCATAAAATAACCTCACAACTCGAATTTTGTTTTCTCCATTGTAATGTCCCTTAAAAACTTGAATACAGTGTCATGCCGCGCTCCCTCTAAAAGCATTTCAACTGCAGTTTTTGCAGCTTCAATTCCCTGCACCCTGCCAATTATTGAAATTGTTTTTCCGTAAACACTGATTTTTGTGTCAGTTGCCTCCTCTATTCTCTCGCGAATCCTGCCTTTCTCCCCAATCACACGGCCTTTTCTCGTAAACAATTTTTTCTTTGTTTTTCCGAATTCCTGCAAATCAATTATGCTCAAAAAAGTTTCATTGTCAAGCAAGAGCATTGCATTTTCAGGGGAAAATCCACGCCCAATAGCCTTTACCATATTCATTGCAGAAAGGAAATCAGATGCCTTTTCTTTGGGTGTGAAAAAAACCTC
>JAFGEM010000118.1 GCA_016931555.1 Candidatus Iainarchaeum sp.
GTTTACATCTTGGGTCAAAGTTGGAAAGCTACCACTGCAGGTGTAGTTGTCCAGTGCTTGGGAGATAATGCTTGTTCCAACTGCCTTAACAGTATTGTATGATAATGCAAGAGCACTAATAGCAGCTGCAGCAAAATTAGAAGTGGAAACATTAAAATCAACAGAAACACTCCCACCATAATTTCCCACTGCAGGCGCAATAACATTAACATAAGGACTGTTTTGGTCTGCGTGATAGCCAATGCTTCTGTTGTAGTCAAGCCTGTTGTCTGGGCGCACTGTGCGCGCTTGGAAAAAGGAGTCAGTTCCTATGCTTGAGTTTCCCCGCCCAGTTAACTGCGCCTGGCCGTACGAGTTTAATAAAAAGTTCCTGTCTGAATTGACGTCTACAGTGCTGTCGTCTGCAAACGGCGTTGCACCAAGGTAAATGCTTGAACTGCCTTCTGTGTATCCTGTTGTGTTTGCGTCGTTTGCCCAGAAGGCATTGAAGTTTGAATCAATTGCTGCATTTGCCGCTGCTTCTTTGACTGCTGTTCCAGTGTTGTATGCAAAAATGTTGTTGTTGACATTTGTGATTTGAGAGCATGTGCCTGCGTCAATTGCTCCTCCGCTTCCAGAATTTGCGTTATTGTCAAAAAAGACATTGTTATATAGATTAGATATAGTGGCAGTTGAAACGCAATAGCCTATGAAGAGATTTTCTACGTGAATTGCTCCCCCGTTGCCTGCAGAATTGTATTTGAAAATATTATTGTACATGTTTGTAATAGGGCCCCAGACAAAAATTCCCCCGCCCTCTGAGCTTGGGTGTGCTGAAACATTATCTGCAATCAAATTGTCATAGAAATTTGTTATAGTGCCTGAACTATAAATTCCCGCAGCACCTGTAGAACCTGAATTGCGGTTGCCCTTTATAGTGTTGCCAAAAAAATTTGTTATAGTGCCAGAATTCAGCTGAAGTCCAGCCGTTCGGGAAACAGTATTATCAATTATATTATTGTTATAAAAGTTTGTTACACTGCCAAAGACTGCAATTGCACCATCATTATTCCCAGAATTATTTTTTATTGTGTTATTGTAAAAATTTTCTATAGAGCCAGTGCTTTGTATTAGAATTCCTACGCCCCAAGCATTCAAATTACCTTGGTTTGCAAAAACAGTGTTGTTGTATACGCTTCCAATATTAGAATGGATAGATATTCCCCCCCCATTATCGTTGTCAGGAATGTTGAAGTCATGGACATTGCAATCATGTATAGAGCCATAGTCTCTGCTTATTACTAAGCCATGCTCGCCATAACCCAGGTTCAAATCAAATAAATCGTTTGCATCTGGCACTACTCCTGCAGAGGCAGATAAAAATATTGCTGTATTGTAGTCTCCCCATGTTGGGACTCCGTCACTCGCTCCAACTGCAGTGCCTACGCTGTTGTCGTCCGAGCTTGTAAAAATTATTTTATTTTCCTCTGTTCCCTGTGCCTTCAAAACTCCATTGTTTGTAATGTTCAGGAAAGTGTTTCCGTCTGAACTCGATTTAAGCTTTATAATTGTTCCCGGATTTAAAGTTAATTGACAGCCTTCAACATCAATGTTATTGTCAACATTCAAATAGTATGTGTTGCCGTCAAAGAATGTTACATTTGCATCTCCTGTGTTGCAGATTGCGTCTGTATATGTTATAAGGGCTGCTGACACATTTAGTGCTGTGAAAATTAGCGCTATTCCCAGCAACAAAAATCCTTTATTCATGTTTTATAGTAGGGCTTTGTAGTTTAAAAACCTTTTTTTTTTTGAAAAAGTAGCCTTTAATTGGCATTGCTTTATTCGTCGTCTGCGAATAACGTTGCTTTGGGCATTACTACGAATCCCTGTTTTCCCATGAGCTTGTATGGCACAAGTTTTTTTACATGCGCAGAGCTTCTAAGTTTAAGTATTTCAAGTGCGTTGTATCTTTGCCCGCTTTTCGATTTTACATTGTAGAGGACTATTACACCGTCTGCCAAAAATTCTTCAATTCCTTCCCTGCTGTAGATTTCGGGGTTTTGCGTGGTTTCAGTAATAATCAGGTTTACTGAATTGAAACCTGCCATTTGGTCGAATAAGTGCTTCAAATATCTTCTGTATCCTTCCTCGTCATTTGAGAATGCAATGCTCAGTGCGCTCAGCGAGTCAACTACAATTCTGTCGGGCTTGAAGTCAAAGTCGAATGTTTTGTCGTCAGTAATTTTTTTGTTTGAATTTTTCTTTAACGCGACTTCGACTACGCGTGCAATGCGCATTGCGTCTCTTTCAACAATCACGAGTTTTTTTTGTTTTTCCAATTGGGGTATTCCCCATTCATAATTGTCTTCAAGATTTTCCCGGATTTTTTCAGCGGATTCCTCGAATGTGAGGTAAAGGCATTTTTCCCCTTCTTTGGCAGAATTAATGAGGGAGTTCATGCAGAATGTTGTTTTTCCTGTTCCAGTGCCTCCTGAAACCAGGATATTGTCTCCTGAGCGGAAGCCCTGTTTCTCAATGAGGACGTCAAATCCGTGCACTCTTACTGGAAGAAATTTTTTTGCCATAACCTTAAACCTGTTTTTATGTTGTTCAAACTTGTTTTTTAACCTTTTCTTTTTACTTCGTTAAGTTCTTCCTTGTATTTTTGCATTGTTTGCTCAAAAGTTTTTCTGTCTGTAGAGCTGTTCTTGTAAAAACTGTCTTCCAATTGTTTCATCTGCATTTTTAATTCTCTAATTTTTTCTGACCTGCCTTTAATGCATTTTCTTAATTTGTACTGCCAAAAAATTCCCGCGCACAAAACAATTGCACCCAGTATAACGAGAACAATGTTTAGCAGGTTTTTTTGCCAGAAGTTTTGCTCAAAGCCAACAACTTTTATTGTAATTGTTTTTGTGCCCGTATTCCCAAAATCATCGTAGGCGTTTATTTTCATTTCAAAGGAATCTTTGCCCAAGCCAGACAAATACTCTTCAGTGGGAGTGAAAACAGCAGTGTAGCCGGATTCGGACTTTTCCAGCTCTATTTCGCTGCCGAGCAATTGGACAAAGACAGTGCAGTTTTCCACTGCCTTGCCAGTTTCATATTTAGGCACAACAAGAATTTCTATTGGCTGTTCAACCCGCGCCTCCAAAAGGCTTGGCTTTGCAATTTCCAATTCTATTTGCGGGTTTGAAATATTCCAGGTTAGCTTTCTTTCCCCTCCATATTTTTCAGTGCCTGAAACAATATATTCCGCGGTTATAACAATGTCATAGTTTCCTTTGCGCATTTCAACCGGCAATTCTAACTGCCCTGAATAAATTCCGTTTCCCTTGCTTTCCAGCAAAATCTTTCCTTTAATGGGATTCCAGGCGTAAACAGTTGCGCGTTCAACAGGGTTTCCGGCATCTGTAACAGCAACTGAAACAGTTACATCTTCTGTTGCAATAAAATTTGTTTTAGAGGGGCTGTTCACTGTTATAAGGTAGAATGCTGATTCCTCTGATTGGGTTACTGTAAAGCTTGCCTCTTCGCTTCTTAAGCTGTCCTCAGCAATAATTTTCCAGTTTCCGCTGGGATCTGAAAAACCAAGTTCATATTCGTAAGGAAACATGTAATCCGTTGTTTTTTCTTCCTCTTTTACAAGAACATCTTCCCAGAATAATTTTATTTTAGCGCGCCCTTCTTCTGAATGCACTGTTGCGCTTATGGTCTCTCCTTTTGCAAACGAATCCGAGCCTGTCCAGACAGCAAGAGAGGGCAAAGGCATTGTTGCCTCGTCCTCTGCATGTGCAATTGAAAACACAAGCAATAGGAAGAATGCAATTACAAAAACCCAAATCTTATTTTTTCCCATTTTTTGCGCCCTCTTTTTTTTCTATCCTGTTTTTGAGTTTTATTATTTCGCCGTTGTATTTTGTTGCAAACTTGTTGAATTCTTCGCGGGAAATTTTTCCCGCAACATATTCTTTTTCATTTTTCGCAAGCAGTGCCTCTGTGGCAGCCAGTTGCCTTTTCAGTCTCCGCATTTCCAATATTGCTTTAATTTGCTTGCGCAGCAAAAAGCCGATTACTGCGAGTATTAAAATGGCCGTTAATATAAAGTGCCAGTATTCTCGGAGATAATGCATGAATGAAATGCCCTGGACTGATATTTGTGTTTGTAATTTTGCTGGGTTGCCGCTGGAGTCTGAAAAATTGATTGCAAAGTCGATTGTTGAATCGCTTTCCTTTACAATGTATTCCATTGAATAAATTCCGCCCCCCTCTGAAAAAAGTTCCACTTCGTTTCCATTGATTTTTGCCGGAACCTTGTCCAAAGAAACCGGCAGCCCATTCTCGTAAAACATTCTTACTGTGAAAATAATGGTTTCCCCTATCTGGGCCTGATTTGATTTTGGCTCAAGAAGCTCTGTTGTAATCCCGATTTCCTTTATGTTAAGGGAAACATTCATGTCTCCGCTTTTAACTAGCCCGTCTTTGCTTGCGCTTGCCCTGACAAAAAAAATCTGTTTTCCTGCGGGCATTGAAACAGGGATTTTTGTTGCAACATAGAACACATTGGATTCGTGCCTGTCAAAAGCAAGTTTTTCTCCCAATGGGGTTTCAAGTTCAATGCTTGCCTCGTTAATCTCATTTCCCTGGTCGTCAAAAACCTTTACAAGCAGTACTAGATCATCCCCGCGCCTGTAAAAAAGCAAGGGCTCCTCTACTACTTCTATTTCTAAAAAAGATTTGTCGCTTGGGTCCTTTACCTCAAATGTTCTTGTTATTGTGCCGCTGTTATTGTAATCATCAGCCGCTGCAAAGCTCGATGTCCAATTTCCCGTAGCATCTATTAATGAAGTGTGGAGATTTGCTGAAAAAAATCCTGTTTCGTCTGTTTCTATTGGAATAACATACTCTTTTTCTGCACCGTCTTTTACTGTCAGCTCAAGGCTTGTTTCTATTGGCGTGGCTCTTCTTGCAATGCTTCCCGAAAAATTTATTTCGTCGCCGAGATAATAGTTTGGCTTGTCTGTTTTCAGGTTTAAATTGAGGTCATTGTTGATTATTATTTCTATTCTGTCCAATTTTGTGGAGTGGCCTCTTTTCGTGTAAATAAAAATTGGCTTGATAAAGGGACCATCGTTTGAATTGATCTGGAAGCTATTTGCGTATATCCCGTCTTTCCATTTTTCATCTTCATGGTCTCCATCGTCTCTCAAAATAATGTTTCCAAAGAAACCATAGGAGTTTATTATTTCCAAATCCGTTCCTTTTTCGCCGTCAACAAGTGCCTGTATTTTCACTAACACTGGTTCCCCACGGTAGAATATTTGGCCGGGCACTGGAGAAAGAACATTAATTTCAAGTATTGGTTCTGTTGGGCAGTCGCCTGGGCATGTGCTGGGCTCTCCGCTTTCACACTGCCCATTGCCGCATTCTGCCATAGCAAAAGGAACCATCAGGCATATGGCTAATATTATTAGAAATTTCCCTGAAAACATCTTCTAATATATGGCAAAAGTAGAATAAAAAAGTAACTCTTTTGCGGAATCTGCTTTTATTCCTTGAGTTCTATTTCAAGGTGCACTGCTTCAGGGACCTCTACTCTCATTATTCTGCGCAGTGTCCTTTCATCTGCCTCAATGTCAAGAATTCGCTTGTGAATGCGAAGCTGCCAGTGCTCATAGCTTTCTGTTCCGCCGCCGCATGGCGATTTCCTTGTCGGCACAACAAGCTTTTTTGTTGGAAGGGGAATTGCTCCGGAATGCTTTACTCCGGTTCTTTCGGCAACATCCAGAATCTGGTTGCAGATTTCTGTAAGCTGCTTAAAATCAGGGCTAGTCAATTTTATCCTTGCTTTTTGCATTCCCATTACCTCAACAAAATAAAAATAAAGGGGAAAAGGAAGTAAAAACAGCTTTACTTCCAAATTTACACAGTTTTTTGCATTACCTTGGCGTAATACTCAAGATTATGCCTGCTGCAACTGTTTGTCCCATGTCTCTGATTGCAAATCTTCCGAGCTGAGGGAATTTCTTGTATTCTTCCACTACAACTGGCTTTGTTGGGACTATTTTGACTATTGCTGCGTCTCCTGTCTTCAAGAACTTTGGATTCTCTTCCTTTACCTGCCCTGTCTTTGGGTCAAGTTTCTTTTGAATCTCTGTTAGGGAACAGGACAGCTGTGCTGTGTGCATATGGAACACTGGAGTGTAGCCAACTGGTATTGCTGTTGGGTGGTTCAATACCACTATTTGTGCAATGAACTCTTTTGCAACAGTTGGCGGATCCTTTTCATGCCCCATTACATCTCCGCGGGCAACCTGTTCTTTGCTGATTCCTCTCAGGTTAATTCCTACATTGTCTCCGGGTTTTGCCTCTTTAAGCTGCTCGTGGTGCATTTCAATTGTTTTTACCTCTGCCTTTACTCCTGGAGGGTTGATTATTATTTTGTCTCCGGGTTTGAGGACACCGGTTTCAACTCTTCCAACAGGAACTGTTCCAACGCCTTTGATGTTATAAACATCTTGGATTGGAAGCCTTAGTGCTTTGTCTGTTGGCGGTGTTGGTGCTATAAAATCATCCAAAACTTCTAACAGTGTGGGTCCGTTGTACCACTTTGTTTTGTCGGATTTCTTTGCTACGTTGTCTCCTACCCAGGCAGATATTGGAACGAATTGTATGTTGTCTGTTTTGTATCCAACGCTTCCGAGAAGCTTTGTCATGTCTTCTTTGACCTGCTTGTATTTTGCTTCGTCGTAGTTGACTTCGTCCATTTTGTTTACTGCGATTACAACCTGTTTTAGGCCCATTACCTGTGCCAAGAACGCGTGTTCTTTTGTTTGTGGTTGTACGCCTTCTTTTGCTGCAACAACAATTACTGCGGCATCAGCCTGGCTAGTGCCAGTAATCATGTTTTTTACGAAGTCTCTGTGTCCTGGGGCGTCAATTATTGTAAAGTATTTCTTTTTTCCCTCAAATTTTTTGTATGCTACGTCTATTGTTACGCCTCTTTCCCTTTCTTCTTTTAGCTTGTCCATTACAAAGGCAAATGCAAATGTTCCTTTGCCCAAACCTTCTGCTTCTGCCTTTATTTTTCTGTATTCCTGTTCTGAAAGGGAACCTGAGTCGTATAACAGCCTTCCAACAGTAGTTGATTTACCGTGGTCGACGTGACCAATGAAAACTAAATTCAAGTGTGGCTTTTCTGCCATTTCCATTACCTCCAATGAAAATTCGCCACCAATTCTTTTAAGGGAAAAATTGGAAACCCTTAAATGCTCAATTAGAATTTTTGCTCTCAAAAACTTTAAAAATCAATGCTTTTATGCGGGTTTTAGCGTATTTTGAGGCATTTCATTCCGAGCTCCAAAAAAGCGGGAAAACAGCATTTTAGTACTGCTTAACTTTTTTTGCTTTTTATTGAAATTATTCTTTATTCTTCCTCTTCAGAGTTTTCTTCCTGTGTCTCTTCCTCTGAGCCTTCTTCTGTGCCCTCTGTTTCTTCTTCTGAGCTTTCCTGTTCTTCAGAATCCGTTGTTTCCTCTTCAGATTCTTCTGAGTCTTCAGTATTTTCCTCTTCTGAACCTTCCTCAGAACCAGATTCTTCTTCCTGAGTTTCTTCCTGTGTCTCTTCTTCTGTCATTCAAAATTCCTCCTAATCAGGTTATTTTTTGTATTTTTTATTCTAAA
This sequence comes from Candidatus Iainarchaeum sp., assembly GCA_016931555.1. GTDB lineage: Archaea > Iainarchaeota > Iainarchaeia > Iainarchaeales > JAFGEM01. The sequence goes on from JAFGEM010000118.1 coordinate 7,666, forward strand.
AAGAATTGCCATGCTTTGGGCTTTGGCTCCAAGCCCTTTCTCTTGCGCACTTCTTCCACAATAGATTCCTGCAATTCCCGCGGCAATTGCTCATAGCCCGAGTATTCTGCAGTCCATACAGCCCTGCCTTGGGTTGCTCCGCGCATGTCTGCGCTGAATCCAATTAGCTCTTTCACAGGCGCTTTTGCAATAACCACATTAGTGTCTGTTTCAGTGCGCATTTCAGAAATCTGCGTTCTTTTTGCGCCCAATTGCTTTGTTACTGCCCCCAAATAATCTGCTGGGACAGTAATTGTCAGTAATTGCTTTGGCTCTAAAAGAATTGGGTTTGTTGAGAGAACGCATGCGTATATTGTTCTTGTGATTGCAGGCAATACCTGTGCAGGCCCGCGGTGAATGCTGTCCTCGTGCAAAGTAGCGTCTTCCAAAAAAACCATTATGCCAGTGCATTTTTCCTTTGCAAGAGCCCCTGAATCCATTGCATCCTGGAAACCCTGTATTACAAGCTCTTTGATTTCGTGCAGTGCAACTATTCCGCGAGTAGCGTCAATTAACAGGTTGTTGTTATGGACACACCAAGTTTTTTTAGTGTAATCCTTTGCAATTCCGCATTCCAAAAGCTTGTCCATTATTTCCCTGTCTTTTGGGCGTATTTTTGCCTCAATTTTGGCTTCAATTAGCTTTTCCATTACATCCGCAGGCACTGGTTCTACCCTTATTTTAAATTTGTTGTGCCTGTTTGGCGAAACCCCTTCTAATGTTTCTGATTTCTTTGTAATAGTTTCCTTGTAAACAACAATTGGGTTTCCAACAACAATTGGAATCTTGTGGGAGGTTTCAATCCTATACCTGTTTACATCCAAGTGCAGTTCTCCCATTCCTGAAAGCAAGTGTTCGCCTGTTTCCTGGTTTATCGAGGCCCGCAAATTTGGGTCTTCTTTTGTCAATTGCCTGATAACCTGAATTAATTTCGGCAAATCCTTTGTCTGCTTTGCCTCAATGCTGACAGTCATTACTGGCTCTACATTGGATTTAAAGCTTTCGAATTCTTTCATTTCAATTGTTGAAATTGTTTCTCCCGCATAAACCTCTTTCAGTCCGACTATTGCTGCAACATTTCCCGCTTCTGCCTTTGAAACGTCAATAAAATCCGGGCCCATGAAAACCCCTACTTTTTGCACGCGCACATCTTTTTGCATTCCCAAGAGCTTTATTATTGTTCCGTTTCTGAGTGTTCCTGCATAAATGCGCCCTGTTGCAATGTCTCCAACATGCGGGTTTACGCTTACGTCAGTAACCATCATTGCAACGTCTCCTTTTGCACTGCAGGATTCCATTGCCTTTCCAATCTCTGAGTTTGCGTCGCCGTTCCAGATTGCTCTGGTCCTGTACTTTTGTGCTTCCAATGGGTTTGGCAAGTGCTTTATCACCATTTCGAGCACAACCTCAAAAACAGGGCTTACTTCCGCAAGCTTTTTTTGGTCGTCATTCTTCAGGTGTTCATAAACATTTTTGAAGTTAATTTTGGATTTTTCCATGTAGGGAACGGAAACAGCCCACTTTTTTTTCGCGGAGCCGAATGCAACGCTTCCGTTTGCAGGGTTTACAAGCCAGTTTGCTTTGAATTCGTCAGGCACGTTTTTTGTTATTAGCTTGTTTACCTGTGCAATTACATTTACAAAGCGCTTTTGCATTTCCTCTTCGGAAACCTGCAGCTCGTTGATGAGCCTGTCAACCTTGTTAATGAACAAAACTGGCTTTACAAATTCCTTTAAGGCCTGCCTAATGACTGTTTCTGTTTGTGGCATTACTCCCTCTACTGCATCTACAACTACTACAACGCCGTCTACAGCGCGCATTGCCCTTATTACCTCTCCCGTAAAGTCAACATGCCCTGGAGTATCAATAATGTTGATAAGGTTCTTTTTTCCTTTGGTTTCAAAGACAAGTGAAATGTTTGCAGAGTTAATTGTTATCCCGCGGGCCTGTTCTTGGTCTTCGTAATCCATTACCATTGCGTCTCCTGCAACATCTTGGCTAATCAGGCCTGCGGCAGCAATGAGAGCGTCAGATAAAGTAGTTTTTCCGTGGTCAATATGGGCTACTATCCCTATGTTTCTAATGGTTTCTCTGTTTTCCATCATGTGTTCAGTCAGTTTTACCATGTCTTCCCGTTTTCCCATAATAACACCAAAAAAAGTCTTTTTTATTATCTCGATGATTTTGCTATTCTTTCCACTTCATCGCGCCTCTTTACTGAAAAGCTCTTGCTTTCTTCCTTTGAAGCGAGAATTATTTCTTCCGCAAGCGCTTCCTCTGCTTTTTTCTTGTTGTTAAAGCTCCCTGAGAATGCTGCAAGTGCAATGTTTTTCAGGGCTTCATCGACTCTTTTCATTGGGGCAACGTCGACAGCCTGCGTGTACATTATTCCCCCGCGCTTGATTCTTGTCACGTCTTCCCTTGGAGCCGAGTTTTCAATTGCGCGTATCAAAACCTGTATTGGGTTTTGCTTTGTTTCTGCTTCAACGATTTCCAAGGCTTTTTCAACTATGTGCATTGACTGCAGTTTTTTGCCGCAGCTGCCTCTTCCGCGGATGTATTTTCCGCTTAACTTTCTTTTTCCCTGCCCAGAGCGCATTACCTTGTTGATTAGCCTTTCCACAATGCTTATGTTTGCCTTTTCAAATCTCTTTGTAACAGTTCTTCCAAAAGTGTGGGGAATGTGCTTGGTTTTCAGATTAACGTAGCGTGCAAGGCTGGCGTCGTTAATAGTAACATCTTCAGTGCCCCATTTTCCAAAAATAAGCGGTTCCGCAAAAGTGTCTCCTGTCTGCTTGGGTTCTTTATGGCGTGTTTCCCCTGGCTTTGCCTCTTTATTTTCCTCGGCAAGCTGTTCCACTGCCTCTTTGCCCTTTGCTTCCTTTTTGCTCTCAACAGCGGGTTCCATAAAAAATCACGTTTACCTCTTAACCTTTTCCTTCTTTCCGGATCTCAGCATTTCAAGGCATTGCCCGTTAACATGTGTTACCCTGTATTTTACTCCCCATAGATCCCCTTTTGGGCCGCCTTTTGCGCCTCCAATGCCTTCTACAATTACTTCATCATGCTCGTCAATATATTTTATTGCCCCGTCATATGGTGCCAATGCAGTCAATTGCTTTCCATTTTTTGTCAATTGCACGCGCACGCATTTTCTTATGCCTGAATTAGGCTGTTTTGCTGTTACGCCGCGCTTTTCAATTACTATTCCGCGCGCCTGTGGCGAACCCTCAAGCAAATCATACTTTTTTGTCAAACCCTTCTTTTTTCTTTTATAATAAGGGTCTTTCCACTGCCATTTTTTCCTGTTGTCTTCCAGGCTTCTTGCAGCGAATTCTCCTCGTGCCATAATCATCTTATCCTTATTTCCTCAATGCCATAATTTCTTTCCGCAATTTTTTTTATGCGCTTCAGCTTCTGGCTGTTGTTGAGCATTTTGCTCTTGTTCTCTGCATCCAGGGAAACAAAAACAACTTTTTTTCCGTTATCTGTGTTCTGCTCAACATTCTTGAATGTAATGTTGTAAAACGCCTTTTTCACAAACTCTTCCGGGGTTCCGCAGAAAGGCAGTATTTCAACCTTTTTTTTCAGCTTTTTAGAAAGCTTTTGAATGTTCAGGGCGTTTTTTCCTATTGCTTTTCCCATGTTTTCTGCTTTTACCACAAACGTTATAGTATCGCCGAGCACAACACAATCCCTTGCATTAGCCCCTGAGACACTGCTAAGTTCGTTCAGGTAAAAAATTTCTTCAGCTCCAAGACGCATTTCTTTCACTGTTTATTTTTTGGTAAATCCAAAACCTTGCTCTTCCCTTGCTTTCGAATGCACAGGCAGGAAATAATAAATGGTTTGCCACAAATACTGCCCAATTCAACTGATGTTCCAGAGAATTCAAAGAATGGGATTTTAGCAATTTCACACTGTTGCTTTATCTTTTCTTTGATTCGCTTTTGCACATTAGAGCTTAGAATAATTAGTTCTGCATTACCTTTTAAAATATTCTTTTCTGACTGTTTGAATCCAAATTCGACTTTTCCAGTGTCTACTGCCCTTCGTATTTCCTTATTTGCATCAATTTTTGCCATATAAAAAAACCCTCAAAGAAGTTTGCCTTCGAAAAATTTTTAATTGATATTATTTTTTGCCTGGGTTTGCCTTCATTACAAGTTCCACTATCCCTGTGCCTACTTTTATTGGCTGCCCGACAATAATGTTTTCCACTACTCCGCGCAGCTCTTCTTTTTCTCCCCTAAAAGTTGCGTCGAGCAAGTGCTTTACTGTTTCTTCAAACGCAGCCCTTGCAAACGGGCTTGTTTTGCCTCGTGTTATTCCCGTTCTTACAATTCCTTTAACGTCTCCAGTAAAAGTCATTAAGTCAGCCAAAAGCATGAGGTGCCTTATGTCAATTGAAATTCCGTTTTCGGAAAAAGTCTTGTGCAGTTCGTTTGCAATCATTGCCCTTCCTGCCTCAATTCCCAAAACCTTGCTTGTTTCGCTTATGTCATTTGTCCGTGTTTTGTTGCCGTTGATTTCATCTATCTTTAAGATTGCTTTGAGGTTTGAGCCTGAGGTTTTAATGACCATTTCATTGTCTTCCTCTGCAATCAAAACCTTCTCCATTCCTTTGACTCCCTGAATGCGGGAATTCAAAAGCTTTAGAAGCGCTTTTCTTACCTTTAAGAGAGACTCGCGTTTTCCGAGCGTGAATTGTACACTGTTTTTTTTCTGGTGCGACTCGAGCTTTAAACCTGCCTTTATTTTTGAAATTAATTCTTTTTCATCCAAATAATGCTCTTTCAAATCCTTTTCTCGCAATTCAAGTGTGATTGTTTTGTTTGCAAAATCCTCATGCAAATCTACAACGTCCTTTAAGCGGATTTCAACCAATTTTTTTGCAAACTTTGCTGCCTTGTCCCTGTCCTTATTTAGAGGGGGCTGGAGAAATATTGTCATTGTAGGGTATTTTGCCTTGCTTCTGCCGTCAACAATCTCTTCAACGCGCTGTATTCCTGAGCCAACGCTTACCTCGGCAGCTCCCGCATAGTGCTTTGTTCTCAATGTTAATTGTGTTCCCGGTTCGCCCATGCTCTGTGCAGCAACAATTCCGACTGCTTCCCCCGGTTCAACATGTAGCGCTGAAAATCTATCATTAATTCTTTCAATCAGTGCATCAACCTTTGGCTTTGTAAGCTTTTCCCTTTCCGCAATCAGTGCAATCTGAACCATAACCCAGTAGGGCAAAGGCTGGTCTTCCCAGTCTTCTTTTTCGGCTTCCGGAATAACGCGTTCCTTGGTTTTTTTGCCTCTTTTTTTGGCTGACTTTTCCTCTTTCTTTTTTTCATCTCCTTTTTCCTCTGGCTCTTCCTCTTCCTCAGCGTCAAGCTCTTCTTCTTCGAGAATATTGTCCAGTTCTTTTTCCTCTTCCATTTTAACGCCTCTTTATTTTTCCTGTTTTTTTTCAGTCTGCAGCCTTATAAATTCCATGTCAACATCAATTGTTTTTCCTCTGGCCGTGTTTTGCGGGAATACGCCGTCTTCTCCGTAAGTGTATTGGATTATGCTGCTGCCTGCGGTTCTCACTGTGTTGTCATTGTTTACCATTAAATCTTTCAGGCTGTTTGCAAGTCTCCTATAAAGATATCCGGATACTTTTGTTGAAACTCCTGTGTCAACTTCGCCCTGCCTTCCGCCCATGCTGTGGTAGAAGTAATTCACTGCGTTCATTCCCTCAATAAAACTGGTTGTGATAAAGCCTCCGGCAAAAAGCCCGACGTCGCCCTTTTCATTTAGCGTTATCAGCCTGTCTTGGAATCCTCTTTTTGGCCTGCCTGCCCTTACAGAAGCTTGTCCCCACAATCCTGCGATGTTAACAAGATTCAGGCTGCTTCCCCTGCTTCCGCTGAGAATCATTGCAATAGTGTTAAATCTTGGTTCGTCGCTTAAAACGTAATCCAGTTTTTCCTTCATTAGTTTCTTTTCAATGTGCATTTTTGCTTCTGCAGCGGCTCTCATCATCATTAATTCAAAGCTTTCTTCAAGGTTTCTTCCCGGGACGTGCTCGAGTGTTCCGCGCCTGAATTTTTGCACCAGCTCCTGGGCTTTTTCTTTTGTCTGTTCAATTACTTTTTCCCTTTCTTTCTTTAGCGCATCGCTAATCTCGTACTCGTCCAATCCTGCAGTCATGCCTTTTTGTGTCAACAGGCTGCTGATTATTCTCAGTGCCTTGTCATAAAATTCTTCGATTACTGTGCTTGGGTAGTGCCTTGCGAGAACATAAACAAGTTTTCCGCGCCCTTCTCCCAATGATTCCTTGTCAATGACTCCGCAAACAAGCTTCCCGTTTACTATTTTAACGTATGCATCGTGTTCGCATTTTTCCTTTACGCAGTTTTTGCACAAGCCTGTTTTTCTTAGGATGCTGCAGGTAAATGTTTTGTATTCTATGTTGAGGTCTTTTGGCATCAGCTGGCTGAATATTATTTTGCCCGAATATCTTTTTCCCCTGTCGGGCTTTGGCATTTCTTTTACCCCTATGTCGTAAAAGTATTTCATTGCCTCTTCTCTGGAGAATTCTGTTGACTTGAGTGTTAATGCAAACAATCCTGTTATGCCGTCTTCATTCAAAACAATAATGGGTGCCCCGTATCTTGGGGAAATAACCTGTTCGCTTGCAAACATTAGGCGTGCAGCCTCTGTTTTTCCCTCTTCTGTTTGCGGGACATGCAAATTCATTTCGTCTCCGTCAAAGTCAGCGTTGTATGGCGGGCAAACATTGGGGTTTATCCTAAATGTTCTTCCGGGCATTACTCTTGCCCTGTGTGCTAGCATGCTGAGCCTGTGAAGGGAAGGCTGCCTGTTGAACAAAACCAGGTCGCCGTCAATTATTCTTCTTTCCACCCTAAACCCGACATCAAGCTCTTCTATGACTTCTTTTTTGTTGCTTTCCTCAATTCTTTTTCTTGTTTCATTCGGCCTTATCAAATAAATGCATCTGTCTGTGTCTTTTATCAGGTCTTGGATATATTTTTTGTTCCATTCTGTAACAAGCTCGGGCAAGGTAAGTTCGTTTGCAATGTCCTCGGGAACGCCGACTTCGCTGATTTTTAAATAAGCGTCAGGAGTTATAGTGCTTCTTGCTGCAAAGTTAACTCGTTTTCCAGTTAGATTGTGCCTGAATCTGCCCTTTTTTCCCTTGAGCCTTTGAACAAGCGTTCTTAGCGCGCGCCCGCTCCTGTGTTTTGCAGGGGGCACGCCTGCAGTATTATTGTCAAAGTAGGTTGTTACATGGTATTGCAGCAAATCCCAGAGATCCTCGATAATGAGCTGTGGGGCGCCGGCATCAATATTGTCTTTTAGGCGCAGGTTGATTCTGATTATATCCACAAGCTTGTGTGTTAAATCATCTTCTGATTTTATCCCTGATTCGAGTGTAATGCTTGGGCGTATTGTAACGGGGGGCACGGGAAGTACTGTGAGTATGAACCACTCCGGCCTTATTTCTTCCGGATTGTACCCGAATAATGCAAGGTCTTTGTCTGGAATTTTTTCCGCCCATTCCCGGATTTCCGTTGGATAAATCCTTTCCTTGTTGTAAAAGAAGTTTGTTGGCTTGTCAAGAAGCACTGTGCCTTTTTCTGCTTTGCAGTGCGGGCATTTTTTTATTTTCCTTGCTTTTATAGTAATTTTTTTTCCAATTGCTTCTCCTGTTTCTTTCGTAAAAACCTTGTGGTAATACGCAAGTTTTTCTTCAGGGAGCACTATTCTTCCGCATTCTTTGCAGGTTGCCTGCATTAATTGTTCGAGCCTTTTTCCAAATTCCGAGTGTACTACGGGCCTTATCATTTCTAGGCTTCCAAAGTGCCCTGGGCAGTACTTCATTTTTTGCCCGCAGGTTTTGCATCTCAATCCAGGGTTGATTACTCCCAAATGCTGGTCCATTAGGCCTCCTTCCATGGGATAGCCGTCTTTGTCGTAAGTGTCGGGAGTCTTTATTTCCAGTGCGCTCATTTTTCTAATCCTTGTCGGATTCAGGAGCTTGAACTGGATTGACGCTATTCTTTTCATCATCATTTTTTATCACGTTATACCTTGTCTTTTATGTTTAGTTTTGGCATTATCCCGAGTGCCTTGAGCTCCTCAAGCAATAGCTTGAAGCCGTAGCTCATTTCTACAGGGTATACTGCGCTGCTCTCGCAGATTGGGCAGTATTTTTTGTTCCTGATTCTGTCGTTGATTGCAATTACTCCGCATTTCTCGCAGACTAATTCTGATACTTTGTCTGAATCTTCAATAAATTTCTCGTGCAATAGCATTGCTGCTCCGTGCCCTACAAGTGTTTCGCCTTCCATTTCTCCGAATCTCAGTCCGCCTTCCTTTTCTTTTCCCTCTGTGGGCTGCCTTGTAAGGATTTGTACAGGCCCTCTTGCTCTTGCCTGCATTTTATGTGCAACTAAGTGGAATAAGCGCCTGTAAGAGCACACGCCAGTGAAAACCTGCCCCTCAATTCTTTTTCCTGTTGTTCCGTCATAAAATGTTTCGTTCCCGTCTGCCCTAAAGCCTTGTTTTTTGAGCATTTCCTCGAGTTCTTGCAGGGGTCTTGAATTGAATGGCGTACCATCAATATCCTGCCCGGCTAGTGCGCCTGCTTTTCCTGCAATCATTTCAAGCAGGTGCCCCATAGTCATTCTGCTTGGAATGCTGTGCGGGTTTAAAATCAAGTCAGGCTTTAATCCTTCTGCTGTGAATGGCATGTCTGCCTCTGGGAATATTGCCCCAATAACCCCTTTTTGCCCGTGCCTGCTGCTGAGCTTGTCCCCTATTTCCGGAATCATTGTGCTTCTGACTTTTATTTTTGCAAGCTTGTTTGAATCTTCATTTTCAGTCAGCAATACCTTGTCAACATGCCCTGCTTTTCCTTTTCTGGTTGTAATGCTGCTTTCCCTGCGCTTTTCTTTTACAACTCCGAATTCTGATATTTCCTCCAAAAATCTTGGCGGAGAGGTTCTTCCCATTACAATGTCCTTTTCATTCAAATAGGATTCAAGTTCAACTAATCCGTCTTCTCCAAGGTTTTTGTATAAGTCTTCCTGAAGATAGCCTATTGTTTCTTCTGTTGGAATCATAAACTTGTCTTTTTGCCCTCCGGGATACCTGTTTTCCACTCCTTCATATGTTCTAAAGTAGGAGTTTCTTCCCAATGCCCTGTCCAAAGCGCCTTTGTTCAAGACAAGTGCATCCAGAGTATTAAATCCGTAGAATGGCATTATTGCCACTACAAAGTTTTGGCTTTGTGGCCTGGAGTCCATTTCAATTAGCCTGTGGGTTTCGCATTGGACAAGCTCTTTTTGGGGGTAGTGGAGCAAGAATCCTTCGGTATCTGTTCTCAGATTGTAATTTATGCCGTTGATTCCGATTGCCTGCTTAAACATTTTTGCTCCGTGCAATACTTTTCCCGCCATGTTGTGCTGTAGATATGGTATCATTGAGGAAATTACGCTTAGCGTGAGAAGCGGGTTGATTTCCATATGAGTGTGTTTTGAAGTGACGTCTTCCTTGGATAGTGCAATAGAAAGGTTTTCCTCTTCTTCGGAATCAATGTATTCTATTACGCCCTGTTTTTGGAGCTCTTCCCATGTAAGCTTGCCTTCTCTCAGGGATTTTTTGTGTTCTTCAGTCAATTTTGGCTTTCCATTTTCCACAACAATTACTGGCCTTTGGACCCTTCCCGCATCAGTGTTAATGTAAAGCTCGTTAGTATCAGAGTGGTAAGCTATGTTGGCAAGCGGGTTTATCTGGCTGGTTCTTCTTGCAGTTATTAGTTCTTCTTTTAGCTTTTGAGGGCTGTCATGGAACCCTATTAGCCGGCCGTTAATGTAAACTTTTACTGCTTTTGATACGCTTGCCATTTAAACACTCCGTTTAAAGTTTCTTTAACCTTACTCCCTGTTTGTGCAAAAAATCTTCTATTGGCTTTTCTTCCGCCTCTGTTGTGACTTCTGCTGTTAGGCAGAGGTTCTTTACTAAGCCGCACATTGGGCCGTCGGGTGTTTCTATTGGATCGAGGCGGCCCCAGTGTGTTCCGTGAACGTCTCTTGCTTCGTAGAGCTCGCGGTTTTTGTTTAAGGGGCTTTTTACTTTTTTTAAGTCTGTTAAGGGGCTAAGGTAGTTGACTCTGTCCATAAATTTGCTTACTCCGGTTGCCCTGCCAATCCAGTTGCCTGTGCTCATTGCAAATCTTATTCTCTCGCTTATTGCGCCTGGCCTTACAATTGTTGCGATATTGAGTTTTCTTCTTCTTGTAATTGTCCTGTCGATTTGGAATCTCAAATCTTTTACAAAGTATTTGAAGCTGTATCTAAAAAGGTGCTCCATTAGTTTTCCGCTTAATTCAAGCCTTTTGTTTGCATAGTGGTCTTTGTCATCCTCTTTTCTCAAACCATAGTATCTTTCAGTGGCTTTTGTAGCCATCATTGTGAGATAATATGCCTTTGCAAGCCTGTCAACTTTTTTTTGGCCAATATGCGGCAAGAGGAAAGCGTCAATTACCTCCTGTGCTCTCCTTAGCCTGTAATCAATTACCTGCCCTGGCGCAACGTATTTTCCAATTCTGTCAAGTGCCTCTTCTTCTGTTTTTGCAACAGTATTCTGCCAGTTCAAGAGGACGTCATTTTCAATTTCTTTTTCCTCTGGAAACGCGTCCTTTATTTCGCGCTGTGTAACGAGCCCTAATGCCTTGAGCAAAACAAAAAGTTTTAATTTTCTCGGTGATGCGGGAAATGTTACGTATAGCATTCCGTCTGTGTGCCTTACAACTCTCACTCTTCCTTTGAAAGCGCCTCTTGTTGAAATTACTTCTGCAGCAATTCCTTTTGGAACCTCTGAAATAAGCACTCTGTCGCTGGAGAGGACTTCCTGTGTCATCAACGCTTTTTCACTGCCATTTATAATGAAGTATCCGCCAAAGTCTTTTGGGTCTTCATCTGCCTCGACGAGTTCTTCGGGCGTTTTTCCGTTTAGCCAGCAGAGTTTTGATTTGAGCATTATAGGGAGATCTCCGATGTATGCTTTTCTTACATCCTGTTCTACCTCTCTTCTGTATAAAGTCATTGTCAGGGAAATTCTCCCGGCATAAGTCCTGTTTCTAATGCGGGCTTCCATTGGGAGAAAGCTTGTTCTCGGGCTTCCATCTGCTTCTGTTATTGTGGGCTTTGAAATTTCTATGTTTGACAATTCGATTTTGACTTCCTCGATTTTGGGCACAATTGTTTTATTTTCCTCTACAATTTCGGGAAGCTTTTGTTCGACAAATTGGTTAAAGGAATCAATTTCCATTTGGGCAAAATTATGGTTTTTGAAATAGCTGTTTACAAGTTCCCAGTTTTCGTACATTAAGACACCTTACACAACACGCCTATAGTAAATTGATTTTCCCGCAGTGTTTGAAACCCGCGCGATTTTTATTATGTCCCCTTTTTCTGGCTCCAGATGTTTTATTGCGGGGTCATCCAGCTGTATTTGAGGCAGCTCCTCTATTTTGAAATGTGTTTTCTGCAGGAGCTCTTCAATGTCTTTTTTTGAAAGTAGGACATGTTTTGGAACTAGAATGTGGTCTTTTACATCAAACGCCAAAATTATCACTATGCACAATTTTGCCGCGATTTTTGATACAGACGTCTGATGCAGTGTTTCAATCACTTTTTGTCCAAGGCATCAAACAACAATTTTACACCCGCAAAAAACCGCAGCTATGCTCATGTCTGAGGGGCTCAAATCTAATAACTTAATAATAGAAAGGAATTTAAATATTGCGTGTTTTTAGCCCTTTTTTCCCTAAAAAAAGCCCCTATTTTTCGAATTCTTTGGCTTTTTCCTTTATTCTCCCCCAAATTCCGCGCAGAACAGGGTTTTTGATTCCCTGATTGGCTTCTGCTTCAGCAAGCCAGACACTCCAAACAGGCTTTTTAAAATTTCCTGCTTTTTCATATTCAAAAGCCTGCAGCAGCATTTCGAGAATATCCAGCTCCTTTGCGAGCTTTGCCTCTTTTGTCTCGCGTGCCTCATACTCGTTCCATAATTCTTCAAATTCTTTTGCCTCTTTTTTTCCAAGCATGCTTTTTAGTTCTTCAAAAGCCTGTGTTTCTTTTTTTGTTTTTTCCTCTTTGCTCAGGCCTTTTGCAGTAAAATCATATTTTGAATAATCAAGAATCAGGTCTCCGCAAATGCTTTCCTGCAAATCATGGACAATGCAGAGCCTTACCAGCTTGTTCACATCACACCCGAGCTTTTTTCCAAGTGCCAGCGCCATTACAGTCATTCGAAAAGAATGGTCAGAAACGCTTTCTGCCTTTTCAACACCGCGTTCGACCCA
>JAFGEM010000119.1 GCA_016931555.1 Candidatus Iainarchaeum sp.
AGAGCACAGAAAAAAATGGCTGGATTTCAAGGACTTTGTAACAAGCTATTCGGAAATAGAAAACCGCCCAATAAAGCACTACGAGCTCTGGGGCGAATTTTATTATTACACTCTCGCTGTCGGCGCAGTAAAACAGCCCTTCAAAAATTAGAGTTTGCCTTTGCTTCCAAAGGCGCGCATTTTATCCAAGTAAACTTTTTCAACAGCGCTTCTTCCGGCTCCCAAATATTTGCGCAAATCTACTGAGCCCTTGTCCTGCTTTGCTTTTTCAAGGAAGCCTGCTGCAAATGCAATGCGCGCATCAGTGTCAATGTTAATTTTGCATACTCCCAGGCTAATTGCCTTCTTCACCTGACTCATTGGAACGCCTTTTGCATTCGCGCCAATGTTCAAGCCATACTTGCGCGCTTTCTGAACAATTGGCTTTGGAACAGAAGAAGCTCCGTGCAGCACCAATGGAATGCGAGGAACCAATTTTCGGGTTTCTCTTAAAACATTGAAAGCAAGTTTTGGAGTGCTTTTGAATTTGTATGCCCCATGAGAAGTGCCGATTGCAATTGCAAGGGCATCAACCCCTGTTTTTTCTGCAAACTCTTTTGCCTCAAAAGGGTCTGCGAGATGCACTCTTGATTTTGCACTGTCTTCTATGCCTCCAAGCGCGCCAACTTCACCCTCAACAGAAACACCCTTTCTGTGCGCTATTGCAGCAACTTTTTTTGTTAATCGCACATTATCCGAAAATTTTCTTGCAGGATGGTTTCCGTGAGAATCTTTTTTTGAATAATTAATGCTTGCATCCATCATTACGGAACTGAAGCCGAGGGAAATTGCTTTTTTGCATTCTTCAAAGCTCCTGCCATGATCCAAATGCAGTGCAAATTTTACTTTTGGGAATCTCTTGGATTCCTCTAAAACCATTGCTGGAATTAATTTATCAGAGTATTCTAGCGCGCTTGGGGAAACCTGCACTATTACAGGGCTCTTTGCATTATTCGCTGAAGAGAAAACAGCCTGAACAAGCTCCATGTTATTCACATTAAGAGCGGGAACAGCGTATTTTTTCTTTAATGCGCTTTGCAACAATGTTTTCATTGAAACTAGCATATGAAAGAAATAGGGATTGGAAATATAAAAACCATTCGTTTTGAAAAAAGTTAATTGGATTGCTTTATTTTGCCAAGCAGCATATCGGAAATTATTCTGGCATTCTGCAGGCTGAGGCCGTCAATATGGCCCTGCATCATTGAATGGGGGGTAACTGTTGAAACATGAACATCCCATAGCCCGAAAATCCTGTCAAAAATGTCCTGATCAACAAAAACATTTTGTATGCGGGAAAACGGGATTATTATCTCTTTTATGTTAAACAATCCCTTGCGTATGAGGAGACAGTCTTCTGTAAGATTATAATAATAGGCTTTCAAATAAAAAATTTCGTAAACAAATTTTAGTATTGCAAGAAAAACAAGCAAAATTAGCCCGTAGAACAAGGCGCTGGCAAAAAATTGGGGGGCATTGAAAGCCAGGACTGCACAGATTATTGCAATACCTACCCCCAGAAAAAAAAGCAGGGAAACTGTTTTTTTTAACGGCTTCTTTTCTTCCAGCGGAATTTTTGCTACAAGCGCAGGCGCGGCTTCTTTCAGGCTGAACCCCATTGCTTTTGCAAACATGCCGCGCAATTGGAAGGCTTGCTCTTGGAACAGCGCGGGAATAGTATTACTAGAGAGCGCTTTTTGTTGGCCCCGCGCATAAACTTCGGCAGCACCTGTTTCAATACGCAGATCTGCAATGCCCACTATTCTTGCAAAAAGGCTTTTGATTAAAACAAGATCCTGGATTTTTTCGTAAGGAATATTTAATTTGTAAAAGGAAAGGAACTGAAATTGGACTTCGAGGCGCGTGTTTCCAATAAAGTAGCTTGTTGCAGACAATTGGATTGCAATGCCAATTATGCTTATTATAGCGATAAATAAAAAAATTCCTATCAAAAAAACAAAAAAGGGGTTAACCGCCAGAGAAAGCGCAATCAAAAAAAACAGGATAATTGCGGCAAAGGGTAACCCAGACAGGATTACTTTTCCAATCTGGATTGGAAAAATGTTTTTTTGCATTTTTTCCGTTGGCTCAAAAGCGTTTGCCTGTTTTGGCTTTCCAGAAACTGTTTTTTGAGTTTGGGCAACGCCCGTCACAGAAATTCTCTTGAGAGTTTCAGAGCGGATAGTCCCCGCAGTATTTTTGTCAAAGCTCGGAAGCCTGCCAGCTGCTGCGGAAAGTGCAGTCATTGTAACTATTTTCAATGCTTTCAGGCCCAAAATCATTTCCAATAGCCCCTGGCTTTCGGAAACATCCTGAATTTGGGAGTAAAGCAGTGTGGTTCTTTTTTTTGCTATTATCCCGCGCTGAACAAAAAGCCCCTCTTCCCTAAATTCAACCCATGTGTTTATTAGATTAAGATAAGTAAGCAGCAAGCTGCCAATCCAAATAAGGAAAAAAAGAACAATAACATAAGACCCCAAAATTTCCAAAAAAATCATGCTAATCCATGCTGCAAAAAAAAACATGAAGAAAAAGGCGGGAAGAAGAGCCAAAAGAGACGGGCGATAACGCGGATAACTGCTTTGAGCTTCAGGCATTTGGAAATCACTTTTTGGAACCCTTTATTTTTTCAAGAATCATTTTTTTCATTGCCTCGCCGTTTTCTATATTAACGCCGTCAATGTGCGCTTCCCAGCCAGACAAAAAAGTGGCTGTGGAAACATGCAGATCCCACAAAGTGAAAACCCTGTCAAAAATGTCCTGATCAATATAAACATCCTGAAGCTTTTCGTAAGGCAGGATTGTTTCTCTCGGAGCAAAAACGCCCTTGCGGATAACAAGAAAATCAGGTTTTATGTCATAATAATACTTTTCAAAATAAAGAGTCTGATACCAGTAAAGGACTATGAATATTACAAAGAACAAAACAATGCACGCTGCAACAACCAGCAGGCTGACAAGCTGCAGTTCGGGAATAACAAGTGCAATCACAATTACAATCAAAAAAACAATTCCCCAAAAAAAAGTGCCGGCAATTGTCTTTTTCAGGATTTTTCTCCTTTCAAGGGGAAATTTTTTTATTGTAGGATTCGCACTTTGTTCAGGCATAAGCAACACAAATAACATAATTGATGACACGTGCTATTTAAGGCTTTGCAAGCCTAGCATTATTTTCCCCTTCTTGGGCTCTTGGGGCGCGGCCTGTTGCGCTGCGGAAAATAGGCTTTTTCATGCCATTGAACTCCAATTGGCGGCTTGTGCCTGCGCAGCCATAAACCATGCCCCCCTACCCATACATTTGGATTGTGTTCATGGAACATGCTTTCAGCAACCTCTGCAAGCTCTTGAACAACGCGCGGAGAAGGATGGGTAATACTTCCTTGGAAAAGAGCGTGATTTCCCTCGCGCTTGTAGTTGCCGTTTCCAATGAGCCTGTGTCCCTTGCTCGGGGAAACCCTGTAGAACCTTACACTGTTTCCCTCAAAATCTACTTGGTATTGCCCTGCCCCTAATTTGAATGTTGAAGAATAATCTGCCATGGGAATATTACGGTTTTTTTGTATTTAAAGATTGCTAAAAGCCGTTCCAACAATTATTTAAACAAAACCAGCCTTAATTCTGTTTGATGCAAAATGATTAGAATTGTGTTTCTTGGAACAAGCTGCAGCAATCCGACTGTGGAGCGTAATTTAAGCGCTACTGCAGTGCAGTTTGACGGAAAATGGTTCCTCTTTGATTGCCCCGAGGGAACGCAAAGGCAGATGATGCAGTCCGGAGTTTCTTATATGAAACTGCAGGCTATTTTCTTTAGCCATTTTCACGCAGACCACTTTCTCGGCTTTCCGGGATTGGTTGCTACAATGAGCATGCACGGAAGAGATGCCCCCTTGTATGTGTTTGGGCCCAAGGGAACAAAAGAAGAGGTAAGGAAAAGCCTGAATCTTGCAATGATGAGAAAGGATTTTGAGATTATTGCAAGGGAAGTTAGGAGCGGAAAAATTTATGAGGAGGAAAAAATGCTTGTGAATGCGTTTCCTTTGAAACATGAAGTGCCGTGCATTGGGTTTGCATTCAAGGAAAAGGACAAGGCAGGCGAGTTCCAGAGAAAAAAGGCTCTGGATTTGAAGATTCCCGAGGGCCCGCTCTGGAGCAGACTGCAGAAAGGTCAGAGCGTGAAAGTCAATGGAAAAACATTCAGGCCCGAGGATGTAATGGATTATTCCAAGGGAAAAACTGGGAAGAAAATTTCTGTTGTAATGGACACTCTCCCGAATGAAAGTTATTTTGACGCAATAATGGATTCGGATCTACTTGTGCATGAATCCGCGTTTACTGATGCGCACAAGCAGCGTGCCAAAGAAACAAAACATTCAACTGCATTTCAGGCTGCTGAAGTAGCTGCAAAAACAAATGCAAAGCAGCTTGTTCTAACGCATTTGAGCCCGCGCAACAAAGACAATGAAAAAATTGAGAATGAAGCGCGCAGGGCTTTTGGAAATGTTGTTGTTGCAAAGGATTTAATGAAAATGGAGTTGTAAATGCCTAAAAGAAAAGTTAAGCGGAAAACCTTGGCAAAGCCAAAGCCGCAGAATTTGCGGGCTGTTCCAGAGGGCTTTGTTACTGTGACTCGGGCAGGCAAAATAATGCGAGAAGAGGGAGTTAAAGTCAGCGACATTACTTTGACAAAGCTTGTGGATAAGGGCATACTTGGGAGCGGAAGACTTGCGCATCACCCGCAGCACGCACGCATACTAAGCAATGAAACTGTTCAAAGGCTTATTGCAAACAGGAAAGCAGGAAAACAATGGGGTTTTGGTTTTCAAGGAATCGAATTTAGAATGCGCGGGCGGCCTGCTACTAAGCCAAAGAAAATGAGTGAAGCGCAAATAAGAAGAATCGGGAATAATTTTGAGGCTAATTTGAGGGCTGCGAAAAGTTTGCGTGACAAGATTTTTTTGGATGATAAAGTTTCTGCGAATCTGGCAATTGAAATTGAACAGGTAATAAACAGGGGATTGGAATTGGACCCAAAAAAATTCAGTGAAGAGGTTTTGCCTAAAGCACGGGCAATGCTCCGAAGAAAAAAGGCATAGAGAAAATAGGGATAGTGTTTTTTATGAAGGCTGTTGTTTTGGCTGCGGGAAAGGGAGTGAGAATGAGGCCTTTGACTGATGAAAAGCCCAAGGCAATGGTTTTGCTGAAGGGAAAGCCTTTGATTCAGAGGAGCATGGAATCATTTGGAGATGCGGGTGCAAGCGAAATTCTCATTGTCACTGGGTATATGCAGGAGCAGATTAAGGAGTTTTTTAGAAATACTTTTCAGGGGATTCCCTTGGAGTATATTGTTCAGAAAGAGCAGGTTGGAACAGCGCATGCTATTGGGTTAGCCAAAGGTTTTGTGGGAAACGAAAATTTTTTGGTTTCCTATTCTGATGTGATTCTTGAGGGCGATTTTATAAGAAAATTTTGGGATTTTGGAGAACAGCATGCAGGTGCATTTGATGCTATTGTTGCAGTCAGGCATGAGAATGATGTTTCAAAGTTTGGTTTAGTGGAATGCAGGGGAAATGTTGTTGAAAGCATAGTGGAAAAACCCAAGGAAAAGAAGAGTGGCTTTGTTAATTCTGGGTTGTGGTGGTTTTCCCCAAAAATTTTTTCCGAGATTGAAAAGACAAAGCCATCCAAAAGAGGCGAGTTTGAGATTACCGACAGTGTAAAGCCCCTTGTTGAAACGCAAAGGGTTGGGTGTTTTGAATTAGAGGGAAGATTTTTTGATATTGGAAACATTCGTGAATTGCACGCTGCGGAAAAAGAGTTAGAGTAAAAATTTTTTCTTTTGCCCTGGCTTGAAGATAACTACTTTTGTTTTGAGGACTGTTTGCTCTATCTTGCTTTGGAATTCTTTTGGATCCTGCCCTATAACTTTGAATGTATTGTAATGCATGGGTATTGCGTATTTTGGTTTCATTGTTTTTACTGCCCTTACTGCGTCAACACAGTCCATTGTATACTCCCCCCCTATGGGAAGTATTGCAATATCTGGTTTTATTTTGCAGAAGTAATCCATTAGGTCAGTGTCTCCCGCATGGTATACTGTTTTGCCTTTGTGCTCCAAAAGAAATCCAATTGGATAGAAACTGTTGGGGTGGTGCGCAGGCGTTGCAGTAATGCTTAAATCACGCAATTGCACTTTTTGGTCCATTGTAATGTTATGGCTTAAGTGGCGCGGCAGGCTTAATTCTTGGAGAAGATGGTCATGGGCTACTACACATGCGTTTTCCTTTACTGCTGTTTCGCTTATTAATTTTTTGTCGAAATGGTCAAAATGCTCGTGGGTTATTAAAATTAGGGAAATGCCTTTCAAATGTTTTTTTAAGTTTGGGCAGGTTACAAGTGTTTTGAAATTCGGGTCTTTGTGTGTGTTTTCCAGAAAGGGGTCTATTAAAACATTGCATTTTGGAAAGCCTATCTTGAAAAAAGAATGCCCGAGAAAAGTAATATCAACCATTGGGATACTAAAATAATCTAGTTTGGGATTCTTTTTAAACAGATGTTATGGTTAGGCTGTTTTTAATGGAAATGCGCGAATAAAACAGTATTAAAAAATTATTAGTTAATTAATTATTAGTTGAAAGTAAGTGGTGTTGATAATTGAGGAAAGCTTTGATTGTTTTGGCTTTGGTTTTGTGCGCGGGTTTTGCTCAGGCCCAGGCTTATGAAATTACCTCGCATACTATTGAAATGACAATAGATAATGAGGGTTTTGCACGCATAACTGAAAAATTTTTTCTGGCTTTTCCCAACGAATTCTTGCTGGAAGACTTCCTTAAAAAAAATGAGGATTTTGGAATAAGCCTTGACAGCTGGAAGCAGTTTGACGAGAGAATACACACGTATATTGGCAGGGAAGAAGAGCTTTTGCGCGCAGAGGTTGTTTTTGTTGATGACATTGACAAGTATTTGGAGATAGAGTATTCATTGAATA
This sequence comes from Candidatus Iainarchaeum sp., assembly GCA_016931555.1. Lineage (GTDB taxonomy): Archaea > Iainarchaeota > Iainarchaeia > Iainarchaeales > JAFGEM01. Next base: position 7,025 of record JAFGEM010000119.1, read on the forward strand.
CGCCCATTGTTGTCAAAAAGAATGAAACTAACAGGATAATTGATTTTGCCATTGCACCGCGTTTTTTTGACCAGTTTTTGCAGGGCGGGGTTTACATTATTCCGAATAATACTGAAATAGCAATTAATCTTCCTACTGCAGCTGAAATTTTGTCTCAGGTGCGCCCCGACGGCGTGGTTAGCAGCAAT
>JAFGEM010000120.1 GCA_016931555.1 Candidatus Iainarchaeum sp.
AACAACCGCAGCACCAAGACCACCCAATAATAGACAATGAGAATAAGATTATTGTTTTGGGTGGGGAAGAAAAAGAAAACAAAAGAACAATCTGCATAATAGGAAAGTGAATTAGTGTTTTTGGTTTTCCTTGTTCCAAGCTTGCATGAACTCGCTGAATTGTTTTAAATCAAATCCTCGTTTTTCTAGTTCTTTAAAGTTTTCTGCAAGCGCGTGCATTAGGTTTAGTGCTTTGTCTCCGCGTTCAACGTCCACTTTTTGGGCTTCAAGCTCGTCCAATATAAAGCCGCAGGTGCAAAATTTTGTGCCTGCACTCCACTCCAAACTGCATTTAGGGCATTTCAACAAATCAAGCTTTTTGATTGCACGATCGGGCTTTATTTCACTTGCCAATCCTTCTTTTTCTAAAACAACTTCTTCTACATCGCTTTGCGCAAGGCTAATGTACCAACCTGCCATGTCACTGCCATCACTCCAACCAAACATTTTATTCATAACCTGATTATTATAACCCTTTTTAGCACACTCCAACGCACGACTATGGCGAAGCAAGTGGGGAAAAACTTTTTTCTTCAACTTTGAATTGACTTTGGCCCTGCGCAAAATATGGCTGGCGCCATACAAACTCAATTGCTCTCCAAAACTACCTCCTTTTAGAGAAACCCACAAAGCAGCATCAGGATTACTGCGAAATGGGTGGACATTCAACCAGTTCCTGACCTCAGGCCAGCTCCTAATCAAATAACAAGTTCTCTCACTGTGAGAGGTTTTCAAATTTCCTTTCACGTCAAAGCAAGCGTAACGCCCATTAGCACGCAAATCCTTTATTTTCAACTTCAAAAATTCTGAAGCAACCCTGCAACCAGACTCAAACAAAGCAAAAATAAAAGCCCTATCCCGAGTATAAGGCGCGCTATCAACCAACTCAAGAATCTCATCACCACTCAAAATCTCAGAAGGCAACAACTTACGAACATGCCCAACATACTTTTTTCGTTTAATCCATTTTACTACATCGGGAACAGAATCATCCTCAGCATTATAAAGCCACTTAAAAAAACTCTTAACAATACACATGTAAATCCAACGAGTCTTAGGAGACAACTCCTTACGCTTTTCCGCATACACGCCCTTGGGCTTTAACTGCCCAAAAAAATCCTTCAAATCACGCTCAACAAAAGACTCAAACTTTTTGTTCTTAAACAAAGCAAGCTCCTTCAAAATAGTGAGATACTGCAAGCGCCCGGAAAAAGAATGACTCTTCATAGCCAAATCAGCATCATGAGAAAAAATTTGCTCCAAATTATGCTTGTTAGAAATACAAGATTTCAACTCTTTTGCCTTCAATTCAAACTGCTCTTTTTTACCAAAAACCATACTAACCATATAGTAGCCTTGTGATTATAAAGGTTTCACTATGCCACTATAGACGCTGCTAATCACTTTACATTTACTGTTTTTTTACTTCTTTGAAATTAGTTTGACTGCTTCTTTCCAAATTTCCCGCGCAATCAAATCTTTTTTTCCGCTCACTGCCCTGCAGGAAGAGCGGGAAACAAGAATCACATTGTTTGTTTCTTCCCCAATCCCCTGCTTTCCAACATCATTTGCAACAACCAACTGCATTTCTGCAGAAGCCATTTTTTGTTTCGCGCATTCAAGCAGTTTCTCTGCGCTAATATTTGTTTCAGCCTTAAAGCCGACAATGAAAAGGAGGGGAAATTTTTTCCTTGCCTCATCAACAAGCTTCTCTGCACAGCCCAACTTCAATTGAACAGGCGCATCTCCTGAAATCTTGTTCTCCTGTGCTTTTACACAAAAATCGTTGAGTGCAGCGGGGCTCAGAAAAAAATCTGCCCCTTGCAGCGCACTGAGAACAGCTGAATGCATCTCTCTGTTGGTTCTTGTTCTAATTTCCTTTATCCCTGAAAAGCCAAGGGAATTACTGTGGATTAGTGTTACTTCTGCACCCAGGCGATAGGCTTCTTTTGCAAGCTCTACTCCTGTTTTTCCCGAAGCACGGGTGGTTAAAATTCGAACAGGATCAATGTCTTCCTGCAAAGCACCGCTCGCAATCACGACATTCTTTCCAGCCAGCGGCTTTTGTGAAAGCGCTTTTTTACACTCCAACAAAATTTCTTTTTTGGATGGAAATTTTGCAGCAAATTCATTATGCAGGGGCTCAACAAAAGCAACACCCATATTTTTCAGCTTTGCAATGTTTGAAACAACAGCAGGATTAGCGTACATGCTTTCGTGCATTGCAGGCACAATTACAATTGGCTTTTTGCTTCCCAAAGCAGTTGTTGCAAATGTTGTAACTGGAGTGTCATCAATTCCACAGGCAATTTTTCCAAGAGTGTTTGCAGTACACGGCGCAATCAAAAGTAAATCAGCACAGCCCTTTTCACCGAACTCTGCAACATGCTCTACTGCCCCGCTTAACTCTGTTACAGGGTGTTCCCCTGTAGCATAATGCATTGCATTTGAGTGTATAATGCGCTGTGACTCTGCACTCATAACTGCCCTAACGCTCGCACCATTCCTTATAAGCTCGCGCACAAGTTCAATGCATTTTACTGCTGCAATGCTCCCGCATATCCCTAAAACAATTCTCTTATTTGCAAGGCTATTTCCACTGATTCCTTTAATCCATAAAGTTGGATGCATAATATATCAACATTTTCCCGCAAAGCGAGAATTCACATTTTTCTTAGGATTTCCACAGCCCATGGATATTGCAGTACTCGCGTGCAATAATTTCTTTTGCTTCTACGCAGAATTCTGCTTCCGCCGGCTGCCCTGGCTCCAAAAATTTTCTGTATGACTTTCCATCCGCAAGAATTTCAATCCATTCTATGTAATGCTTTTCTTCCATTGGATGCGGCACTGAACCTACTTTTACCTTTACTCCTGCCTTTGTTTTTGTGATTACTGGAACATGCTTTTCTGTTTTAAAGTCAGCAGTCTGTTCTTTCAAAAGCTCCATTGGCTGGCCACAGCACACTAATGAGTCAGTGCCCGAATGGACAAGGGCAACAATATTCCCGCAGATATTGCACCTGTAAACCTGGTTCAATTCAGTCATAAAAACCACCTCTTAAAATATAAAAGAATAAATCAATTAAATAACTTAAGGTAATATTTGCAGGCAAGGCAAAGGGGGATGGGTAAAAGAAATTGAATCAGCTTTTTCAGCAGCCGACTGATGCAACGAAATTGCAGGCCATGCTGACAGGACCGTCAACTGCGTTGTTTGTTCCGCTTCCGCACGAGCCGGAACACCCGTCACAGTATGCAGCATTGTCCTGGTTTCCGCACAGCCTGTTGTTGTTTACAGTATTATTCGAGCAACCGTTACGCACGTAAAGCCCGTATATCTCGGGTTTTGAGCCCCACGCATTATTGTTAATAATGTTGCCTGTTATGCTCGAGTTATCAACATTGCCAAGGTCCAGCCCGTCTTCTCTATTGGAATTGAAGTTGTTGTTAGGGCCTATTGTGAAGCCGCTTGAATTGCTTATTTCAAGGCCATCGCCGTTGTTGCCGTTGAAACTGTTGTTTGTCAATGTGAGATTGCTTGAGTTGTTTATATAACATCCGCCCAAAGTATTTGCGGCATACGGGAAGGGCACTGTGCCGTTGCCTGTAAAACTATTTCCGCTGATAGTTCCGCCTGCTAGGCCCTGTATTTCACAGCCGTTATCACTCATACCACTTACAGTGTTCCCTGAAATAATAAGATTAGAGCCAGAGCCGGAAACATGGATTCCGACAGCACCATCGCCGCCTCCCTGCTCAATAATAGTGCAATTTTGAATTGCAACATTGTTGGGTGCATTAGTAACAAAAATCGCGTCATTAAAGTTGCCTGTTCCAATAATACTAAACCCCTGGCAGTCAATTGTAACATTATCCTCATCAACTGTTATCAAATCTCCCCCGTCAGGACAAACAAGGTCTGCAGTCAATACATATGTTCCTGGAGCGGGAGTATTGAAACCGCATGAAAGCGCTGCGCCGGGAGCACAATCATCGTCAGTTGCAAAAGTACAGCCAAACGGGCAACAGCCATCGCCGTCTGTACAGGCAACAATTTGGGCATTGGAACAGCTTGCAGTGCACGTGCCTCCATTGGAACAAACATCTGCAGTGCAGGCATCAGCATCATCACAGTCTCCATTTACAGTGCAAACAGGCACTGTGCAGGAGCCTGCACAGCAAATTGAAGGAGCTGTACAAGCACAATCTGCGGGACAACTTGAGCAGTCCTCGCCTGCATCGCAAGTTCCATCACCACAGCATCCTGTCCCAGTACAGTCAGGGTCGTCAGCAGGACCGCATCCTGCTGGGCAATTATTATTACAGCCATCAGGAGTACAGCCCGGGCCAGGAGGCATACCTGTTGCTGCTCCGCCCTGAATGCTTATAATTGTCTCAGCGGGATAACCAAATTGATCATTGTATTGTATTGTAATTGCACCTGTCGGGTCATCTCCAGTGAGAGCACACTCCACAGTCATTTGCCCACCGCCAACAACTTCAGTGTCTGCGACACCATTAATAGTACAGCCTGTTTGATATGCAGTATTGGGGGTTGGAGTAGCGCTTCCAACATCAATTGGGCCGCCTGTTGAATTCAATAGTTTTACGCTTGTTTTGTCATCTGCAACTGCATTGCCACCCATTACTGCAATTTCTGTTGGAGAATCGCTGGAAAAAACAAGCTGTTCTTCCGGGGCAAAAACAAGAAAAAGCACTCCGCCCGCAATTACAATAAGGACAAATGCCCAGCCATAAGTCATTAAATATTCTAAGCTAGCTTGCCCGCGACAGCGCATAATAAACAATAAAGAATACAATTTTAGTATTAATAAATGTTTGTTGCCAAAGCAAAATCCGATTTTTTTTTAGCAGCAAAGGTTTAAATTTTATGAGACATATTGTAAGTAGGGAAACACATGCCAATTGATGCAAAAATTTCCATGCAAGTTGACAAAGAATTTTCAGTTCTGCAAAATGGTTTTATTGCTGCAATAGTCAGCCCGCCTGAAAAATATTTTAATGTAAACATGGCAATTACAAAATATTTTTCAAACAAAAGGAAAATGGCGGGCGTGTACATTACAATGAACAAGCCGTACAATACAATAAGCAGGGCACTGGAGGATAATAAAATTGACACAAAAAAAATTTTCTTTGTTGACGCAATTTCCGGCGTGATTGGAGTGGAAAAATCAGAGAATGAAAATTGCGTTACACTGCGCAGCCCTTCAGCACTCACAGAATTGGGAATTGTTATTTCAAAAGTTTGCAGTGCAAAACACCCCCGCTTTTTAATGATGGATTCTCTCTCAACAATGCTTGTTTACAACAACCAGCACAGCACAATAAAGTTTATTCACTATGTTACAACACAATTGAGAAAATGCAGCTGGCCAGGAATAATTTTCTCGCTTGAAAAAGACATGCAGGGAAACCTTTTCGATTCAATAACACAATTCTGCGACAAAGTAATTAGGATGCAGTGAAAACACTGGCTTTTTCGAATTCAAAAAAATTGGCAAACAAAAGGGCCCGACAAACTGCTAGTTCACTTTGAACCCAAACAAATCCGAAATCTTCTTCATCAAAAGCGAGACCTTTATCAAAAATATTGCAGAGAGAATAATGAATACAATTCCAAAAATCTCGAGAAGGCTCACAATACTACTAGAAAACTCCAGTATTGTAGGCACAACAATAATTGCAAAATCAACAAGAAGCTTGCAGAGCAATGCAACCATAGTCAAAAAAACCCAGGCACCCAAATCCTTTACCTCGCCCTTACTAAGCTTTGCATTGTAACGCACTACAGTTCCTGCTGCAAGCGCAACAAGAATAATAACAAACAGCAGAACAGTCGGCATTGCAACATCAATTTCAACTAAACCCATGCGTTATACTAGGATTTTCAAGAATAAAAAAGTTTGCTTGGGAAGAAAACAAAGGAATTTATATGGGAAGGGACTATTTTTATCTGTTCAAACAATAGTTTTTTAAAAAAAGGGAGCGGAAAAAATGGCGACAGTATTGATTGTAGACGATTCTTTTGAAGACTTGGAAAGCATGCACAATTACCTTAAAGGAGACAAACACGAAGTTGCAACAGCAACCAACGGAGCTCAGGCTCTTGACTTAATTCAAAACACGAAATTCGATTTGATTCTTGTTGACATAAAAATGCCAACACTCTCAGGATATGATTTAATGCGCCTGCTGAGGGAAAAACTCAATTCCGATTCAAAAATAATCTATGTTTCAATCCTAAAAGAAAAAGAAGTAATGCTCGACGGTGTTGACGGTTTCATACAAAAACCGTTATCAGAAAAAGATTTTGTTTTACAGGTAAAAAAAGCCCTTGAAAAATAGGAGGTAAAAAAAATGCCGAAAACAATAATGGTTGTTGACGATGAACCTGATGTAAGAAACACAGTAAAAACAGTATTGGAAAAAAACGGTTACAAAGTTGTAACAGCAGTGAATGGTGACAATTGCCTTGAAAAACTTAAAACAGAAAAACCTGATTTAATACTGCTCGACATAATGATGCCTGGAACTCCTGTACGGGAAATTGTCCCCAAAATAAAGGGCACTAAAATAGCGTATCTGAGCGTAGTCAGAACAGGCGAAGCAGAAAAGGAAGACCTAATAAAAAACAACATTGTGGATTTCATACAAAAGCCTTTTGACATAAAAGAACTGCTCGAAAGAGTAAAAAAAATTGTTGGTGACTAAATTGGAAATACTCCGAGAGCTGGAACAGGATGATGCTCTGCTGCTGCTCATACCAAGCAACGAATACAATTCAGTTGTATTGGAAAACATAAGACAGCTGGCAAAAGAACCAGTGTGTTATGTTACACTTAACAAAACATTTGCCTCTCTTAAAGAAACATTCGAACAGAACGATATTAACACGAAAAACATTGTTTTTGTGGACGCAATATCCCAAAACATAAAAAAAGTGCCCAAACAAACAAAAGGATGTTATTATGTCAGCGCTCCAAACGCCCTCACTGAAATGGCAATTGCAATAGTAAAAGTTTTACGGCACAATTTCAAATACCTTGTTTTCGATTCAATAAGCAGCCTTTTGGTATACCAAAAAAATGCGCCCGCTGCAAAATTCACTTCAAGCATTGTAAACAATACAAAAGCAAACAAAGCTAAAGCTGTATTTTATGCAATCAAGTCAGCCGAACACGAAAAAATATTGAATGACATTGGAATGTTTGTTGACAGGGTAGTTGACTTGAGCAAATAAAAACAACTTGGTTTTCTTATGGAAGAAGGTGCAAAAAAGAAAAGTTTTTTTTTTGGAAGCATTAGAAAAAAACTTATTATAGCATTTGCAACAATAATTTTAATTGCCTGCGTAACAGGATTTACAATGCTTTTTCTTTTCCAGCAGGAAATAAACAAAAACATTGGCGAAAACTCTGTTATTGTTGCAGATCACACAATGCAAAACATTGACAAGAGCATTTACCAAAGGCTCGAGCAGACAGAGGCGTATGCAAAAGACCTTGCAAAAGAAGGGCTTTTGCTCGAATCAAACACTGTTTTTGACTCAATGGAAAATAGGGTGCAATACATTGCTGAAAAAGACAATGAATGGAGGACAGCACCAGAAGCAACAGTCACTCCATTTATGAGAGAAATAATTGAAAACGATTTGTCGCAGGAAATTCGGGAAGAGTTTTTGCTTGAAGAATTTTACACGAAAAAATATGGTTACCCTGTTTTTGCAGAGGTTTTTTTGACAAACAAGTACGGTGCAAATGTAGCGCAAAGCAACAAGACAAGCGATTATTATCAGGCAGACGAGGAGTGGTGGCAAAAGGCAAGGGAAAATGGTTTTTTTGTTGAGTATGCCGGCTTGGATGAGAGTGCCGGCGTGCTTGCAATTGAAATCTCTTCAAGACTCGCGGATGATGAAGGAAATTTTTTAGGGGTTCTAAAAACTGTTTTGAACGCTCGCGAGGTTTTTAGAATAATTGATTACTATGCGGAAACGAGAAGAGTTAATGGAGAAGGAAAGCACCAAACTCAGCATATAGAACTTATTGAAGGCAATGGAAAAGTTGTTTACTCTACAAAAACAGATTTTGAAGAATCCAAAAGCAAAGATTTTTTAGAAAAAATTTTTTACGGAGAAGAGGATTACTTTTTTTACGGTTCTAACCCGGAGGAATTGATTGCACACGCGCATTCAAACGGGTTTTATGAATTTGATGGTTTGTCATGGTTTTTGACAATAGGGCACGAAAGAAGCGAAATAATGCAGCCTTTGCAGGAAATAATCAATCTCGTGCTTGCGCTAATAGCTGTTGGAATTTGCGTGGCCTTTGGGTTTAGCTTTTTATTTTCCAAAAATTTTTCCAAGCCAATAAAAAATCTTCAGGCAGCAACTGGAAGTATTGAAAAAGGAGATTTTTCCGCAAGAGCAAAAATAAGAACAGGAGACGAAATAGAGGAGCTTGGAGACGCATTCAACAGGGCAGCAGCAGCGCTTGAAAAAATGGATGAAGAACATAAACAGTTAGAGCATGCAAAAACAGAGTTTTTGTCAATCACAAGCCATGAGCTAAGAAGCCCCATGACTCCAATGAGAGCACAGCTTCAAATGCTAAAGGAAAAGTATTTCGGGCCGCTTAACAAAAAACAGATTGATGCAATTGAAATTGTTTTGCGCAACACTGAAAGGCTTGACAATATTATCCAGGACTTTTTGGAGATTTCGAGAATTGAAGCTGCAAGGCTAAAATTCAGGTTTAAGAAAACATCACTAAAGCCACATATCGAAGGGCTTGTTTCTGAAATGAACGGTTTTTTGCCTGAAAAAAACATTAAAATTGAAACAAAAATTGGGGAGCTCCCGGAAATCGAGTGCGACCCGGACAGGATACTCCAAGTTTTGAGAAATCTTGTAAACAACGCGAAAAAATTTTCTCCCGAAAACACTGCAATTACAATAACTGCCCAGTTGAAAGGGGAATTTATAGAATGCAGTGTACAGGACAAGGGAATTGGGATAAAGCCGGAAAACCAGCCAAAAATTTTTGAACCCTTTTTTCAGGAAGAACAGACAATGTACAGAAAATATGGCGGAACAGGGTTGGGGCTTTCAATATGCAGGGGTATAATAGAATCCCAAAAAGGGGAAATATGGCTTGAAAGCACTCCGGGGAGAGGAACAACATTTTACTTTACTGTTCCTTTGACTCCTGTAAAGGAAATAAAGCCAATAAAGCTTCTCTTTTCAAAACAGGGGGGAGTGGAAAAAAAGCTTGAGAAACTATTTAAGGAATTGCTCGGACCAATGGGGGGGCCAGAGTTTAATTTGCTCCAGAGAAAAGGCGGGATTGAAAAACAAAAATTATTAAACTACCTAGAACTTTTAATTAAAAAAAGCATAATCACAAAAGAGCAGGGAAAAACATTCAAAAAAAGGGTTAGAGAGTTAATGGAAAACAGGGGAGCAGATAAAAAATGAAGATATGGCAGTTGGTTACGTTTGCATTTATTCTAGTCGCAGTTGTAGGTTCTATTAGCGGGTCATACTATTTTTATGCAAACACAGAAGTAATCATTAAGGAGGAGGTCACAAATCATCTTGAAAGCGTTGCAGAATCAAGGGCAGAGCATATTGAAACATATTTAGAACAAAACATAGAGCGCCTTAAACTCGTAACAAGCAGAACAACACTCAGGGAAACCCTCAGAAGCTATAACAAAAACCCCAATAAGGCTGATATTGATAAAATGAAAAAAATTATTGTTGACGCTGCTGAACCAATTCAAGAATTCGAAAGAATCTGCGTAATTGGGTTGGATGGAATTGTGATTACCTCAACAAACGAAAATTTCTGCGGAAAAAATGTGAGCAACAAAGATTTTTTCCTGCAAGGCCTTGAAAAGAACAATATTTGGTTTGTAGAAGAGGAAGGGACAAAAAAGATTTTTGTAACAGGGCCTTTTGTTTTAGACGGGGAAACTATTGGTGTGGGAATAACTGTTGTTGGAACCAACAGGCTTGAGGAAATTGTAAAAGACAGGGCTGGTTTTGGGAAAACAGGGGAAATCCTTACAGCAATAAAAGGAGAAGAAAAAAGGGTTTACCTTTTTGAAAGGCTTTTTGAAAGAGAGGCAATTTCACAGGACATAGAAAGTGCAAAAAGCGCAGAGCCAATAAAACAAGCATTACTTGGAAACGAAATTACTTTTGAAAATACCTTGGATTATAGAAACGAACCAGTCATGGCAGTGTCACGCCATATCGAAACGGGAAACATAGGGCTAGTTGCAAAAATTGACATTGCAGAAGCTTTGGGAAAAAGGCAGGCGCAGCTTTTTAATGTAGCCCTAATAATCATAATAACAATTTCAACAGGGATTGGCATTGTCGGATACATAATTTCAAGAATAATTTCAAAGCCCATAATGAATTTGAGCAAAAAAGTTGATGCCATTACAAAGGGCAGCCTTGACCTCCAGCTTGAAAAAAGCAGGCTCAGAGAAGTGCAAACACTTACCAACTCATTAAACAGAATTTTAGCAAGCCTAAAGCTTGCAATATTAAAAACAGGGCTTTCAAAAGAACAAGTGGGTTTGGGGGAGGCAATAGAGGCAAAAAAACAAGCAGAAGAAAGATTCAAAACACTCTTTGAAACCAGCAGAGACTCAATAATGACTCTAGATCCTAGAATATTAAAGTTTACATCAGCAAACAATGCAACACTCAAGTTGTTTGGAGCAAAAACAGGGGGAGAATTTTGTGCGCTTGGACCCAGAGATGTTTCCCCTGAAAAACAACCAGACGGCAAGCCATCAGGGACAAAAGCAAAAGCAATGATTGAAAAGGCAATGAAAGAAGGAAGCGCGTTCTTTGAATGGACGCATAAAAAAATAAGCGGAGAAAACTTTCCGGCGACAGTTCTTTTAACAAAATACTCCTTGGGCGGAAAAGAAATGCTTCAGGCAACAGTAAGAGATGTTAGCAAAGAAAGCAAAGCCAGAGAAAAACTTGCACTCTTCAAAAAAGGCTTTGAT
>JAFGEM010000121.1 GCA_016931555.1 Candidatus Iainarchaeum sp.
TCTTTTTTTGACATAAGGGCAATTATTCCTGCTAAACACATTACCATTATACAAATGCTGCTGAGAAGAAATAAAAGAGAAAAAAAGATTTGTGTAAGTTCCTCAAAAGAAAAGTCTCCCAAGACAGGTGCTAAAAGCAGGTAGATTGCCAAGAAAACCATAAGAAAAATAAAAAGAGCAATTACTGTTCTAAGAGTATAAAAAAACTTTGTTTTTCTGCTAGCCTTCAAATTCCATTCCAGCATTATTTTTTCACTCATGCCAAAAATTTGGTTTTCAAAGAATAAATACTTTTGCCCCCTCTTTTTCACAAGGTAAACCTTAAAACCCTGTCTTATTCAATTTTAACTTATGAAGCCATTTTTCCGCGTGCTTGCAGTTGATGACGGGGCATTTAAGCCTCACACAAAGTCAGGCACAATTCTTGTCGGTGTAGTGTACCGCGCGGAAAAGCATCTTGTTGAGGGCATTGTAAGCTCGCGCGTGCGCGTTGATGGCTTTGATTCCACAAAACAAATTGTCGGAATGCTGCGCAAGCCGAAATTCAAAACACAAATCAATTTTTTAATTCTCAGCGGAATTAACTTTGCAGGCTTTAACATTGCAGACATAAAAGAAATTTTTGCCAAAACAAAAATTCCCGTTATAACTGTTTTCCGAAAAAAGCCGCGCATGGAAAAAATAAAGGCAGCACTCTCCAAATTAACGCGTTCAAAAAAAAGATGGGGCCTGATTGAACAGGCAGGGGCAGTAAATGCATTTAAAAAAATTTATTTCCAATTTTATGGCTGTACAGAGGCTGATGCAAAAACAGTGTTGCGCAAAACAGTGCTGCACAGCAATCTCCCAGAGCCAATAAGGTTAGCGCATTTGATTGCATCAGGCATTACAAGAAGCGAGAGCACAAGGCCATGAAAGCAATTGCAGTGCCTTAAAATAATTTGGGTTAATAAAAAATTTGAAGTGGAAAAAATGGGTTTAAAGGAAATTCGCGAGAAATTAAAGTGGCTTGATCCCTTTACATATGTTGACAAGTATCTAATGCCAAAAATCAATCCCTCTAACAACGAATATGTTAGCCTTGTGGTTTACCTTGTTTCTGCATTTGTTTTTGCATGGCTGATTTACACAGGTTTAGGAATTGCTTTTGGAACTCCTTCCCCAATGGTTATTGTTGTAAGCGGAAGCATGGAGCCGGTTTACTACAGGGGGGATGTAATAATATTGTTCGGAGCAAACACTGGGAATGTTAATGCAAGGGAAGTTGAATTGAGCGTTCCAACACTCAAGAGGGTTCCGTTTTCTGAAATAGCCCAGCCGGCTTATATACAAAACTCTGTTGCAAGAATCAATAAAATAAGATTCAACAATGGGGAGGAAATTCCAATTGAGACAACAGGAAACATTGTAGTCTATTTCTCAGACATTACGCGCCAGCCAATAATTCACAGGGCAGTTGCAAAGATAAAAGCAGATGACGGCTATTATGTTCTCACAAAAGGCGATTCAGTGAACAATTATACAATAGACCAGGATTGCGGCAGAATTCTTCCCACAGGCCCGGAAAAAAACTGCATCTCCCTATACCCAATTTCAATTCAGGATTTGCAGGGCGTTTCAGCAATGCAGATTCCTTTTGTCGGATGCATAAAACTCTGGATTTTTGACGATTTATTCAGCCTGATTTCAACAGGCAGGCTTCCCCCCGACTTTCGGGGCGTTTGTTAGTCGCGAGAAACAAATAAAAGCATAACAGGGGAATAATTGTTAATTCAGAAAAAATTTTTTTTAGGGGTTGTTTTTAGTGAAAGTTGTTCTTGAAAAAGCCAGTGATTTCCAAAAATGCATTGAAGCAATTGCAGTATTAATTGACGAAGCAGAATTTTTATTTGATGAAAACAGGCTTTCCCTTAAAGCAACTGACCCGAGCCAAATTTCAATGGTGGATTTTTCCCTAAACAAAAAAGCCTTCAAAGAGTATAATGTAAAGGAAAAAACAAAAATCGGCGTTGACCTCTCCTATTTTTCGCAGGTACTGCACAGGGCAAAGGCAAGCGATTCACTCACACTCGAATTGGAAGAGGGCGCAAACAGGCTGAATGTTACTTTTGAGGGAGACTCCAAAAGAAAATTCCAGATTCCTTTAATCGATATTTCAAGCGCAGAGCTTCCAAACCCAAAAATCGATTTTGATGCTGAAATGAAAATCAAAGCCTCTCTCCTCCAAGACGCGTTAAAGGACGCTGCACTAATAAGCACGCATGTTTCTTTGGGGGCAAATTCAGATACCTTTGCAGTAAAAGCCAATTCAAGCAAAGGCAATTTGAACAATGAAACAAAGAAAGACGGCAAAACGCTCGTTGAAATGAAATCCACTGCAGGCGCGCAAAGCATGTTTCCTCTGGATTACTTGCAGGACATGTTAAAGGCGCCGGCATCAGATTCAGAGGTCACAGTAAAATTAAAGAGCAATGCGCCGGTAGAAATCAATTACTCAATCGGCGAGGCCCAGATAAACTATTTTCTTGCACCGAGAATTGAGAGCGATTAAAACAGGCTTTAATTTTTGCTTCTTTTTTTTTCCTTAAAAGCATTTGCTTTAGCACGCGCCCATCTAAACGCCTTGAGTGCACTAAGCTCTATTTGAAATCCAAATGCGCGGTGCTTCCATCTCCACAAAGCTGTTTTGTGGAAAAAATCATGCAAAGGCCCCAGTGAACGGATGTGCTTTTTTTTGTAATAATCGCAGGCGTAAGGAAAAACAAAATCCATTAGCTGCTGGGCTGCGCTGTATGCTTTTTTGCTCAGCCAGGGAACGTTGTTTGAAACAATTTCAAAATCCGCCCACTCCTCCAAGCTCTTTGGCTCTTTGAAACCGCATTTTTTGCTTACTTCAAATAGTGGGTTTCCGGGATAGGGAGTGTAAACAAACAAGAGTATTGCATGGTATTTTTTTTCCGGCAAACTTTTATCCATCATCTCAAGAATATCCCGAATTTCCCGCATTACAATTTTTTCGGCCTCGCTTTTCTTCAGGCACTCTGGATGCTTGGGAAGCCCGACCATGAGAGAGTAAACAACATCAATGTTATGCTCTCTAGTGACTCTTGCAAAATTTACTGTGTCTTCCACAGTTGCATCCTTTCCCACTAACTCCAGCATTTCCTGGCTTCCTGCTTCCGCGCCTATGAGAATGCTTTTGCATCCGCTCTCTGCCATTAACTTCCAGAGTTTTTCATCATACATCAGCATTTCCCGAGTTCTGCCATTAGCATCTCCCCACTGAATCTTCCACTTGTTTTTCACAATCTCAGTGCAAATCTTTCTTACTCTTTCTTTGTCAACAAAAAAATTGCTGTCGTTGAAGCCAAAAAACTCTATGTTGTGTTTTTCAATTAGATACTTCATTGTTTTGAGAACGCGCTCTGGCTTCAGTGCAAGCCACCTGCGCTTGAAAATAATCGGCTCAACGCAGAAAGTGCATCTGTGGGGGCATCCAAAGCTCGTGCAAAGGTTAATGTAACGCTTTCCATCCTCGTTAATAATCACATGCTTTTCAACATCAACAAGCGAAAAATCGATATCCGGAAAATTGTTTACATCCTCCAATTCCCTTTCTGCATTAATTTTGATTTTGCCATTGCATTTGTACCCAATTCCCCTTATTTTATCCAAAGGCTTTCCGTTTGCAAGCGCTTGAGCGAGCTCTGCAAAAGTCCTTTGCCCCTGGCCAATTACAACAATATCCGCATATGCGCTTTCAAGAGTCTGTTTGGGGAGAATTGATGCATGATAGCCGCCCCAGACAATTGGAATATTCGGATTTTTTTTCCTAACAAACTTAATTATTTCAATTGAATTCTTTATTTGATAGCCAGTCATTGCACTAACACCAAATAAGAGCGTGTTCTCATCAACAGCGTCAATCGCCTCTTTTTTGTAGTCAAAATCAGGATGCGCTGCTACAATCTTAACATCAAATTTTTTTTTGTCAATTAACTTGCAAATTTCCATTAAAGCAAGCGGCAAACCCCGATAATAGCCATATTCCGAGGGCTTCGGCATAAATAGCACAATGCATTTCTTCGTCATAACAAATTCTCCCATAGGAATGTTTAAATAATTTTTATGAGGATTAATTATACAGTGGGGTTTATGGTTGTAGAGCTGCGCAGTATTCTGCCGTTCAAAAAAGCGATTGACGCAATATCAAGTTTTATTTCTGAGGGCAACATTCATTTCTCTGATTCCGGAATTTTTTTCAAGGCAATTGACCCGAGCCAGGTTGTTTTCGTTGAATTTGATTTTCCAAAAAAACTTTTTGAAAAATATGATATTGAGCCCACTCTCGTTGGATTGGATTTGGTTGAACTAAGCAAAATAATGGCTCGTGCAATGCCGGAAGACAAATTAATAATGGACGTAACAGACTCAGAGTTAAAGCTTACTCTTGACGGCGAGATTTTAAGAAAATTTTCTCTGCCATTGCTTGACATTAACGAAGAGGAAATAAACATTCCCGAAACAACATACTCCTCAAAAGTAGAAATCAATTCGCGCGTTTTCCGTGAAATGCTCAAAGACGCTGCACTGTTTGGAAGCAGCATTGTCTTCAAAATAAAGGGAACAAACTTTATTATCGAATCACAGGGAAGCACTGGAACACTCAACACAAGCATAAAACAGGCGCGCACAGCAATAGTAAAAAGCAATGCAGAAGTAACAAGCAAATACTCCCTGAACTTTCTCCAGAACATTGTTAAAGAGGCGGATTCAGACAAAAAAATTTTAATGGAATTAAAATCCGATTCTGCAATGGGAGTTTCCTATTCCTTAGGGCCGAGTAATATTCAATTCAGGCTTGCCCACATGATATTGTAACCCCCAAAAAAACGGGTTTTTTTTTATGATTCTGCCAAGGCTGCAATTTGCCCAAAGATACCCTTTTTCAGAACAGGCTAAGCTTGTTTTGCGCGAGCACAACATTAGCCTGGACGCGCTTTCGGAAGAGGTTATTTCACGGGCAGGCGCAATGGTTTTAAGCGCAGCAAAAAACAAGCCCTATTTTCTTGTTTTGAATTCAAAAGAGTTTTTGCTGCAGGAAATTCTTGCTTATCCTCTTGCAAAGATATTTGTTTCGCTTCAAAAAGACAATCTCCTGTGCGAAAGGTTTGCGCGCATGCAGGGAAATTCATTTCAAAAATACCTTGATTCTGAAAAGAACAAGCAGGAGACTGCAACGGAAATAGCAAAACAATTGGGGGTTAAATTCGATTTTTTGGGTTCACAATATTTTGTTTCAGTTTCATTGCCTGATTTCCTTGGAGCCAAGCCAGGTGCGGATTCACAAAAACTCGTTAACCAGCAGGTTTCAAAAGGAATTGTTTATCTCACAGAACAAAGATTCTACGCTTTCCTAGCAGAGCTTGTTTCAGCAAGAATCTTTGATTCTCTTCCAGTGAATATTGAGGGAATTCCAAAAAGGATTGAGGATCTCGGAAAACAGCTTAACCAGCAGCTCAGGGAACGCGAGAAAAAGGCATTCGAATTTGCAATATCCGGAAAAATCAACCCTTCCCTTTTTCCTGAATGCATGCAGTCCCTCTATTCTGATCTGCTTGCAGGCAAAAATGTTCCGCATTTGGGGCGCTTTTACATTGCCGCATTTTTGAATGGAATAGGCATGCCAAAAGAGCAATTAATCAGCGTGTTCCGGAAAACGCCGAACTTTGATGAGAGAATGACAAGATACCAGATAGACAGGGTTGTAAACCAAAAGCTTTCTGCCCCGGGCTGTGAAAAAGTTCGCGAGGCGCAATTGTGCATGAATTCCGAGTGCAGGACAAAACACCCTTTGAGTTACTACAAACGCGAATTGCGCACAAAAACAAGGCAGGAGGCGAAAAAAAATGCTTAAGGAACAGTCATTCCTCTACAAAAATTTTTCCGAATACTACAAAAAAAATGAAATAACAGAGCCGCCAATGCCCGAAAGACGCGAGTTTGGAATAGGGGAGTACGGAAAAAAAATAACTCAAAGGCATTTGTCTTTTTCCGGCTCAAGGGAATTCAATGATTTCCTTCAAAAGACAGCGCCCTTTTATGTTTCATACTCTGCAGCGTTTTATGAAAAGCCGGCTGCTCGGCCAATGAGTGCAAAGCAACTGTTGGGCGCAGACATTGTTTACGAGTTTGACGCAGATGACATTAAAACAGAGTGCAAAAAAGACCACGATTCCTGGGTTTGCCCAAAGTGCGGTTCAAGCGGAAAAGGCAGTGTGGCTGCGTGCACTGAATGCGGTTCCCCCGCAAAAATAGAGCAGTGGTTCTGCAACTCCTGTTTGGGCGAGGCAAAAAAACAGGTGTTCAAATTAACAGAATTCTTGGAAAATGATTTGGGTTTTTCTGACGGAATAAAAATAAATTTTTCCGGTTCAGCGGGATATCACATTCACCTGCGCTCCAAAAAAATCCACAGTTTAAAGCAATCCGCGCGCATTGAATTGCTCGATTATCTGACTGCAACCAAAATTGACTTCCATTCCCTCGGGTTTGCAGAGGAAGGCAGGCTTTTGCATTTTCCAAAAAAAGAGAATTTTGCATGGGCAAAAAGGCTTGCATCCGGGTTAAAAAAAATGATTGAGGAATCTGATTCGGAAAAGATTGCAGCCATAGCAGGAATGCAGCACAGCAGAGTGAAAGCATTCCTCCAAAACAAGAAAACAATTTTAGGGCACATGGATAAGGGAATACTGTTTGCCTATCCCGGCAAAAAAAACCGTGAATTCTGGTTTTCCCTTCTCGAACATGTTCTGAGCACGCAAAAACTGGATATTGACAGGCAGACATCTATTGACTTAAACAAAATAATCCGCGTTCCTGATACAATCCACGGCAGCACAGGATTAGTCGCAAAAACAATTCCAATGGATTGCCTGCAGGGCTTTAAGCCATTTGCAGATGCCCTTGCCTTTGAAAAAACCCCATCAATTAAGGTTTTAATTAATAGCGCACCCAAGTTTTCACTAGGCAGTGAATCATTTGGGCCGTTTGAAAACACTCAAACAGAATTGCCATTGCATGCTGCAATTTATTTAGTGGCAAAGCAGGCCGCAAGACTGGTGTAAAAAATGCAAATGTCATACGATGAAATAAGGCGAATTTACAGGCTTGAGAAAAACATTTCGCGGTTGGCAGAGGTGGAAACAGATTTTTTTGAGACTCTGGCGGAATTCGTTAAAGAGCAGAAGGAAGACTACCTTAAAAGCCTGAAAAACCTTTCATCGAGCAAA
>JAFGEM010000122.1 GCA_016931555.1 Candidatus Iainarchaeum sp.
AGTGATTTTTTTTGGAACCAATTGAAATGCTGTTCTGGGCGCTTGCAATACTCGTTTTTTTGCTTCTCCCGACTTTTTTGTTCAAGCGCTTTACAAAATCGCCCACTTTTTATTTTGGAACTATCTTTAAGACAACAAGATTTCTTCCTCTCTTTGACAAGTTTGCAAAATACAGGCGCTTTCTAAATCTCTTTGCAGATATTGGATTGGTTTTGGGTTTTGGTGCAATTGGAGTGGACTATTTAATCGGAAGAAAGCAGGGCAAGAAAATAAGGTTGTTATTGTTTTTTTTAAGTGCTTTCTTTTTATTCGAATTTTTCATTCTCTTTTTTGAATTTCTCCTAACAAATCCTTTTATAGAAAAATTCAATCTTTTGCTTTCCCTTGGTTTTGCAGTAATGGGCTTTGCCGGTTTTCTCTTTATTTCACTTGCTGCCTATGCAATTTTTATTATTGAAAGTGCTATTGCGGGAGAACAATCCTGCCCCGGAGTTGCACCAATAATCCCTGGTTTGGAAATTCCAAAAATTGGCTTGCAGGTTCCTCTTCATGGTTGGATTTCAATCCTAATTATTTTAGTTTTGCATGAGGGAATGCACGGAGTGTTAATGAGAAAAGCCAAGGCAAAGATAAAAAGTGCAGGAGTTCTCTTGCTTGGCTTGTTTCCCATAGGCGCGTTTGTAGAGCCTGATGAACCCAACTTTCAAAAGATCCCTGAGAAAGAGCAGCTGCGTGTTTATGCTGCGGGCCCAATGGCAAACATTATTACAAGCCCGCTGATATTTTTAGTTGCATTATTTTTCTCGCTTGCAATTGTCAATCCTCTTTTTGGACCGTTCGAGAGCCAGGAGTATGACAGAGTTGTAGATGGTGTTGTAATTGCGACTGTTGATCAAAACATTGTTTTTTGCGGGCGTGTTTATGAAGGCCCTGCATTTGGAAAGCTTGAGCCAGGAATGCTTGTAAAGAAAATTAATGGAAAAGATGTTGAAAATGTGTTGGATTTAGGGAGAGAAATTACTGCTTCTGGGGTGTTGAATCCGTTTACCATTACAGTGGAAAAAGATGGCGCTGTAGAGGAAGTTACTATAATCCCAACAGAGATGGGCTCTATAGGTTTTAAAGTAATGGAAAAAAAGCGCGCTGGCCAAGATTTTTCACAGGAATACAACCTTCTTTCAAATCTAGTTGAAACCGTAACCAGTTTCCTCCGTTGGTTTTTCTTGCTTTCGCTTGTAGTTGGAATGGTCAATTTTTTGCCAATGTCTCCATTCGACGGTGGAAAAATTGCAAAAGTAATGCTGTTGCCTTACTTTGGTTTTTTGAAAATGAGCAAAGAGGATACTGAAAAATTTATTGGGCGCTTGTTCCTCTGGATACTATTGATTCTGCTTGCATTGAATGCGCTTCCGTTCTTTTTGTAAAACTAGTGTGAAATTAAAAAAATAGAAAAAATTGGCAGTTTTCCAACTGCCGAATTACTGTCCTATAATGAGCTGAGTCCGAAGTCTCCGCGTTCTGATCTTGAGGATGCCCTTTCAACCTGTGCTCCGCGTATGTATGGGCTGTGCACTCCAGTGAATATTGTTATTACTTCAATCTTGTTCTCAAATGTTGGGTCTACTCTTGCTCCCCATATTACTGTTGCTTTTGGATCGACTCTCTCTGTTAGCATTTCTCCGACTGCGTTTGCCTCTCCGAGCGTTAGCTCCGGGCCTCCTGTAATGTGGATTAATGCGCCTGTTGCTCCTGCAATGTCAACGTCCAAGAGAGCGTTCTTTAGAGTATCGTCAACAACTTCGTTTACTCTGTCTACTGATTTGCTTTCTCCGACTGCAATTACTGACAGCCCTTGGTTTGTCATTACGCTTCGCACATCAGCGTAATCCAAGTTAATCAATGACGGCTGTGTTATTGTTTCTGTGATTCCTCTAACTGTTCTTGCTGTTACTTCGTCAGCAACTTTGAATGCGTCCTGTATTGGCAGGTTTGGAACCAATTCAACTAACCTGTTGTTGTCAATAACAACTACAGTGTCTGTCACTCCTCTCAGGGCTTCAATTCCTTCCTCTGCTTTTATTAGGCGTGCTTTTTCCAAAGCAAAGGGATAGGTTACCATTGCAATTACTATTGCTCCCTGTTCTTTTGCTATTTGGGCTATGATTGGGCTTGCTCCGGTTCCTGTTCCTCCGCCCATTCCTGCGCTCAGGAATAGCATGTCTACTTGTGACATTATTTCTTCAAGTGCAGTTCTGCTGACTTCTGCTGCTTTTGCCCCGATTTCTGGATAGCCTCCTGCTCCTAATCCTCTTGTCACGCTTTTTCCAATAAGTATTTTTGTTAGTTCGTCGTTGATTATTGCTAAGTGCTGTTTGTCTGTATTTACTGCTGCTAATTGTGCTCCGGCAATTCCCATGTTTGCTATTCTGTTTACTGCGTTGCATCCTGCTCCGCCGACTCCAATAACCATTATTTTTGGGCTTCCAAAGTCGTCTATTTTATCGTCGTCTGATTTCGCTACTTTTGTTACAGCGTTTTCAATTAATGTTTTCAAAAATATCACCCCTTTTTCCCCTTTCTTGAGAAAAAAATTATTGTTGTTAATATTACTGCGTAAGTGCTTAATATAGGTTCCTTTTTATGTATAAAGGCAAGATTACGCTTTTTTCCGAAAAAATAGACGAAAAAGCAACAAAAACCGAATTTTATCCAAAATGTTAATAGATTTCAGCGATAACAAGGCAATGTAAATTTAAAAAGTGTAATAATCTGCTTTTTTTCTAATTAAAAGGTTTTTTATGGCTTATTGGGTTATTTGTGTCTTTTTAATTCTTTTTTTATTTGTCTTTTTTCTGTTGTTCTTTTTGCACGTGGTTTTCTGCGAAAACCTGTTCTCTGGCCTATTGTTCCCTGCTCTGAACGAATAAGCTTTCCATTCGGGCAATAGAATGTAATAAATTCCATTGGAAAGGTTCGCGCACAGACATCCCTGTAACTCCCATAGCCAATTATTCTTGCATTTTCAGCCAAACTCAAATTCGCGCGTTTTAATTTAGTATTGGCATCTGTTGCAATAGTCTGTGGCAAAAAACCCTCTGCTACCAAAGCGCGTTTCTTCATTATCCTGCGCATCCAATCCTCAAATCGCATTTCGAGCACCTGCAGTTTATCCAAACCCCTTTGGGTATAACCTCCTAATTTTTCCTCTGCCAAATCCCGTGTCATTACAGGAGTTTTCACAAGAACAATAACAGAATTTGGCTCAGTCTGGGCCCGCTTTACAACGGGCTTTAACACGCGTTCAAAATAAATTTCCATGGCTTCTGTTGAATTTCTCCATCCGCGCTTTCCATAAGCAATAGTATAGCCCGGATGCGTAATCCAATAAATAGTATTAATTTCACGCACAGCCATGCAAAAAAATTGAATCAACAAGCTTATTAAACTTTAACTCACTAATTTCTTTATCCCCTTGTCTTGAAGTTCATTAAATGCCCAAGTAGCTCAGACAAAGTTAAGTTAACGTTTGTTGGCTTGCTTTGGGGTTATAGGTAGAGCGCTCGGCTGTTAAAAAAAAATTAAAACCTAACAGCAGGTGCCTTCCTTAAGAAGGTTTTACGGTGACCGAAAGGTCGGTGGTTCAAGTCCACCCTTGGGCGTTAAACTTTTTTTAGAAAAAAAGGTTAGCGAAAAAAAGGCTTGTTGCGCAGGTATTGTTCGCTAGCGCTCACAACCGCAAGTTTTTTATTCAACAAATTCCTTTTTCAATGCATGGAATCAATTATTTTGCTTTGTGCTTTTCTCATTGCATTGATTGTCTTCAGCGGTTGCCCGCAGCCAAGTTTGGAGTGCGGGCAGGTTAGCTCTTTTGAGGAAGAGCTTGAATGCGGAATGATGCCCTCGCAACAGTTATACCCTTTGGGCGGCAGCTCGGATATTGTAATGCCCCCACAATATTTTGTGTGTATGCAATACGCTACATGCGATGTTGTCGGGGGAGAATGCAAAAAAGTCATTGACGGGCCGTATGACGAGTGCTTTGAATACTGCATTGCAAACACATACGAAGAATGCATTCAAATGTATGGTTCTAAAGAACAATAATTTGGTGGTGCTTTGAGAAAAATTGTTAAGCGTGTTGTTGTTGCGCGCAGGCGCGCAAAGGCAGTGGGGAGAATGCCGCGCGCAGAAGCAGATGTTGTTATTGTGCAGGCGGCGAAAACAAGTTCTCCAGCAGAGCATCTAATAAAAAACGGTTTTACCCTTGCACGGCTTCTGGCAAAAGGCTATGGCCCAAAAAGGCTTTTCAAGCTGGGAATTGGCCTGCTTCAAATGCGCGAACTTGGATTCAGTGCGCGAAAACTATTGAATTCAGGTTTTACTCCGCTTCAGCTGAGGAAAGCAGGGTTTCCGGGTCTGGAATTAAAAAAGGCAGGCGTAGACAATAAAACGCTTAAAGAAATAGGCGTAACAGCATTGGAATTAAAAAAATTTGATGTAAACAAAAGGGAATTAAAAAATTTGATTGCGCTTGCGCGCGAACTAAAGGCATTTGGAACACCAAACAAGGAGCTCGCGCGCTCTTTTTTTGAAATAGCTGATTTGTGGGCGCACGGAGTGCCTGCACGCGAACTCAAAAAAGCCGGCTTTACAGCCTCTGATTTGAAACACGCGGGTTTGACAAGAGAAGAATTGAAGAGAATAGGCTTTTCAGAGGCAGAAATCAGTAAATCCTAACAGAAAAAAATGCCCACCCAAAATAATTGGTTAATATTAGTTTTTTATACTAGTTTGTTTCTTTTAATAAACATGAAATATAACTATGCTTTTCTCGCGTTATCCCTTATTTTAGTACTAGCCTTGTTGGGCTGTCCAGAAATTCCAATAGGCCCGCAGCCTCCAGGCCCCGGTCCCAGCCCGGGAAGCGGGGATTATTACGAATCACAATACTTTAGAATAAAAACGCCTGCTGGCTGGACAGTGCAGGAAAACATTCAGGAGAATGAAATAGTGAGATTTCTTAACATTGCGGATTCAACAATAATTGCAATATCAGTTTTTCCCGCGCCAACAGCATTCCATCCATCCTTTGACTCTTTCTCCCAAGCTTCCCAAGAGTCTGTAACAGCAGAAGGATTATTCACTGTAACAGAAACCAGAAATTCCAAACTCGCGGGAAACACTGCATTGGAACTGCTTCTTGAAACAAGCCAAACGCCAAAAACAAAATCAAGGTCTTTTTTAACAATCAGAAACAACAACATTTACACAGTAGAGTATGCTGCATTCGAATCAAATTATGACCTTTACATGCCTATTTTTGAGGAAACAGCAGGTTCCATGGAAATTCCCACAGCACTTTCCGATTACACACACGCAGTCTTTAAAATCAAGTATCCCCAAGGCTGGACAGTGGAAGAATGGCCCGCAGCCTCAGTAACAGACTTTTACGATTATTTTGGACAAGCCGGATTCCAGATTTTTGTTGAAGAAGTTGAAGCAAACACAAATCTTGATTCTTACGCTGCAAACGCAATTGGACTGCTCTCCCTTGGGGAAAACACAGAAGTGCAGGAACCTACAGATTACAATATTGCAGGGCAGCCTGCAAAAAAAGTTGTTTACATTGTAAGTGATCCAGAGGATGAAGAATTCAAGGGAAACGAAATATATGTTATCAGCAACAACAAGGCATACATCATAACATACGCAACCTACACTTCCAATTATGCATTTTATGAAACAATTTTCAGCCAAATGCTGGGCTCCATGCAGTTAATTGCAGGGGAAATTCCAACACCAGAAGGAGATTGTTATTCCCAATACCAAAGAACAAGCGACATATGCGATTCCCTGTCAAGCAGTGATTTAAGAGACAATTGTTATGAAGACTATGCAGAATTAAACCAAAACCCGTTTTTCTGCGACCAAATAACAGAGGAAACAAAAAAACAGAATTGCTACACAAACGTTGGAAACCCAGCCAACCTGCCGCCATGCGAAAACCCAATAGATCCAGGACAATACCAAGAATTCATTGACCAGTGCTCCTCAGAGCCTGAAGGCTCGCAGAGAGACTCGTGCTTAGTGGATCTTGCGAAAACAAAAAACCTCACTGCATTATGCAGTTTCCTTAAGGTAATATCAAAAGACGATTGCCTTTTGGGTGTAGCAACAGGAAACAACGATGCAAACACATGCAAACAAATCTTTCAGAGGGGCCAGAGAAACTCCTGCCTTTACACAATAGGCATGGCAAAAAATGATTTGGAGGCATGCAAAGCCATAGAAGAAGCAGACACTTCCGCAATTGAAAAAAGAGACTCCTGCCTAAACAATGCTGCCGTAGCAACATCAAATGCCACAGCATGCAGTTTCATGAGTGCTTCAATCAAAGACGGCACTTATATTAGGGACGATTGTTACTGGGATGTATTCCAGAAAACCAGTAACATGCAATTATGCGAAAAACTAATTGACACAGAAAGGAAAACAGAATGCCTGAATTCAACAGTCGTTACCAATGAAGACATAGATGACTGCAAAGCGCTTCCCACAGACCAAAACATAGATGCCTGCTTAAAAAACATTGCAATAACCCAAGAAAACTATTTAATCTGCGCAGAAATAACAGATTCAAACTCAAGAGGCAGTTGTTACAATGAATTGACAAGCTTCTTTGATTCAAACAGCAATGACACCCTGTGCAAATTAATAGTAAGGGCAGAAGACAAGTCCAACTGCTACAAAAAATTGGCAGACGCAACTTTAAACGAAGAGTACTGCAATAAATTGAGTGTTACCAAGGATAGATCTGAGTGCATTTCCTCCCTGGGAATAGAAAAAAGCGACCCCTCTGTTTGTGAAAAAATACTCAAAACCCAGACAGTGCCCTGGGATGACTGCTTTGAAGCAATAGCACTTGCAACGGATGATGCAGACCTTTGCACAAGAATCCAAAGTGTCGTTAGAATGTTTTCCTGTGTGGGAGACCTTGCAGTCGAACTGAAAAGCCTTGGAATCTGCGACGTATTCCCGGATCGCTATGTTCTGAGTTACAGCAGCTATGCTTTGGACCACCTGTGCTACAAATACTATTCAATCGAAACAGACGACAACCTAATATGCGACAGGATTCCCGCAGGCGATGTACACGACGCATGCGTAGACCAGAACGTTTCATTCAGGTAAAAAAACATTTAAATGAGCCTTTCGAAGCACTCTTTTCATTCGCTTTCAAAAGCCTTGGGAAAAACCATTTAAATTAGTTTCCACTATAAAAATAATTAACGTGCAGAGGTGGCGGAAAGCCTTTTGAAGCGCTCGCCTTACAGGCTTGCTTTCGAAAGCCCTGGGAAAAATCGCCACTTATTGCAAGAAGCATGCAGAGGTGGCGGAGCGGTTAACGCGCGAGCCTGCTAAGGCCTTTTCTTTGGAAAAGAAAAGCCCTGGGAAAAGAAAAGATTTTTGCTGCGCAAAAATCAATTTTTTTTTGTTTCAAATTTGTTCGTAGTAAGCTCGTTTCCGAAAGGAAGCATGGGTTCAAATCCCATCCTCTGCGTTAACTTTTTCTTTATTGGGCTTAGCATCTTTAGCTCATTTTTTCAGATTCAGGCTCCTGTAAAAATGTCGCATTCTCCAGTTAAGCCATCTGCGATTTTTCGGGTCAAGTTTTCCGCTGCGCAGATTCCTGTCTGGCAAACCCAATTCGCTTAAGGCAACAGTCCAGTAAGCGTGTTTAATAGTTGTGGGTCGCATCCACTCGTATCCTGGGCGCGCTGCTTTTTCTATCTCTTGTTTAATTGCTGCTTCGACTTTTTTCTTGAAGGAGGGATCAACTGGCGGTTCTCTCGGCAGCATTGCCTGCCTTCTTTTTTCCTTTGCGAGTTTGCGCGCTTCATTGGTCCGCCTTTTTCTCTTGGGTGAACGTGTTTTTCTACTCATAAAATCACTCTTCTGCAATGCAGCCAGTAAAAACGTTTTCAATTACGCCTATTTGAATTCAAAAGAATTAATCATTTCTTCTATTGTGCTAATGTATGCATTGTATTTTTCCATTACTATTCCATAGGATAGAATGTATTCTTTGTTGTCTTTTATTGTCCAGATGTATGCAAAGCTTCCTGTATTTTCAGAATCAGTGCCTACTATTTTGAATGCAGGGTTTTCCCCGATTATGATTGGGGCGCGTTCCACAACGTAAAAACCCTGGCTTTCCAAAGAACCAATTATTTCTTCTATATTCTGTTCGGGGTCTGTAATGTCCTGTGGTATTGGTTTAATGCTGACCACTGAAAAATGCGCTGCTGCCTGGGGCTGCAGAAAATCAACTATTCTCCCCTCAAAATTTTCCCTTACCTGCCAATCCTGCGGATACTTTATTTTGAACTGGGAGTGATCATAACTTGTAAAGCCATCTAAAATACACCCGCTAATTGCAATTACTATAAGCAGTGAAATCAAGAAAATTGCTTTGCGCATACTCTTCTAATTGTTTTTTCTAAAATAAATAGTTTTTGGTTTAGTTAATGGGTTTTAATTGACATTACAGTCCTCAGGAAAAGGTCTTCAATATGCTTGAATTCCTCTGAAGGCGCTGTAAAAGAAACCCCAAAGAGCTTTTTCTTGTGCAGTATAAACAGAATTTTTGTTGAATATTCCCTGCCCTTGCTGTCATCAGTGTACTCAACAAAAACATTGTTGTTTGATTCCTTGCTTACAACAATATTCTTGTTTTTGTCTTCCTCTATTTCCTGCATTATGTGCGACAAGTGGTCTCTAATGCCGGATCCGACTAAGGGAGCAGTTGTCAGTTCAAATGAAAAATAGCCTTTTGCAACTGATATTACTGCGTTTCCCGATCTTTCCTTGCTTATTGGCCAGTTTGGATAAGCAACTGAAAGGCCTTTTTCCTTGTATTCTATAAGCTTCTTGTCTTCTTCAGTGAGTTTTACTGGCTTCACTGGCTCTGGTTTTAACTCTTCAGGCAAAGGTTCTATTGAAGGCATTTCTTCTGGAAATTTCTCTATTTTCACAGGCTCTGGCGCTATGGGCTTTTTTTCTTTTTGGGGCATTTTCTCTATTTTTTTCGCTAAATCATCAAATTTGCCCGGAGAATATTCTGCCTCCTCCTCTTCCTCGCTTGGGGAATATTCTGCCTCCTCCTCTTCCTTTTCTTTTTCCGCCTGTTTTTTTGCAAGATCCTCTTTTAAAATCTCCCAAGGTTTTTTTTCCGGCTTTTCTTCAACATTTTCAGGCTCTTTAACAGGCTCTGGTTTTATTGTTTCTTCAGCAGGCTCAGGCTCTATGCTTGGAATCGCGGGCTCTGCCATTGCCTTTTTGAGCTCTTCCTTTGCAGCTGCAATTTTCTTCATTTTCTCTCTGAGCTTCTTAGCCGCTTTCATTTCTTTTTTTACTGTCTCCATTTTCTTTTTTACCTGCTTTTTCTGCATTGCATTAGTGGCTGCCTTGATTCCCCCGTGCTCTTTTTCTGTCTTTTTTATCTGATATAACTCTGAAGTTTCTTTCTTAATGTTTGTTTCAAGCTTTCTCAATTCCGACTTGATATTATTCTGTTTTTCTTTCAGTTTCTTAACCATGTCTTTGCGGGTTTCATACTCCTTCTTCTTTGCCTCAAGCTTGTTAATCTTGTTTTTCAACCTTGTTTCCTTGGCTTCAGTAATTTCCACTGTTTCATTAACCTTTTGCTTTTCAATATCTACAAGCTTGGTCAGTACTCCGCTGAGCTTATTCTCCAAATCAGACTCTTTTTTCAGCAATTCAATAGTACTTTTTTCCCGCGCCATTATCTCTACTGACAAGTCTTTGATTTGTTCCCTCAAACCACTTATTTTTTCCGTCAATGTTTGCGGCATTTTAATCCCAGCCTACAGTTGCTTCATCTAGTCTGGCCAACTGCCTGCGCAATTCCGCACGCCTTTTCTTGGCCTCCAGAATACGAGAGCGCTTTTCATCATAAATCCTTGTAATCTTCTCCAAACTATCTACGCGCCTTTTCAAGTCAGCTTCTTCCTGTGCGGATTTCCTTTTAATCCTTTCAAGCTTGCCTTTTTCGTTAGAATAAGTTTTTTTAAGGAGAGTGTTCAGCTTGTCCTCTGTACTGCTCTTCTTCTTAATGAGAGCCCGTAACCGCTTTTCATTCTCAAAAATCTTTGACCGCGTCTCATTAAGCTTGCTTGTCAAATCACTTGAGTCTGTCTCGAGTTCATTTGCCTCTGCAGTTCCGGACAGGGTTTTTTTCTTTCCCAATAACAAAACCTCTCTTTTTCCTTTTATTTTTTCTATTATAGATTATAGTTCTTAAATATAAAAGTCTTTTGGTTGCCCAAAAAACCCTCAAAAATTCTATTCATCAATCTTTGTTTTGAAGTGCGCCTCCAAAATCCTTTTTTCTTTCTCAGCCTGATTCTTTTTCTTTCCCTCACCTTTTTTAACAAGGGTTGAAACAACTAAAAACAACAGAAAATACACTGCAAGCGTAATAATCATGCTCACTCCCAAAGTCAAGAGATTCAAATC
>JAFGEM010000123.1 GCA_016931555.1 Candidatus Iainarchaeum sp.
AATTTTAATGTCTCCGCTCGTTTCTACAGTGGCTTCCCCATACAAGTAATTGTCATGCTTGGCAATTATCCTGTATGTTCCTGCGTCTTTCACATAAAAGCGCAATATTGCCCCGCTATAGCCGGTTGTTTGTTCTGCAACCAACTCGTTTTTCGCATTCAGGAGTTGAACGCTCGCGTTTTTTACTGGCAGCCCTGTTCTCTTGTCTTCAACTGTAACTGTTATTGTGCCTTTTGTTCCTTTCTCCATTGTAATATCTTTTTCAACATTCAGTTCTTCGAGAGTAACAATTGCAAAATCCTCTGTTATTGGGTAATCTCCGGTTTCATCAATGACCTTTATGTTGTATGCTCCTGGATTGAGATTCAGGAAAAGCGCTTCACCATAAGTGAGAGTATTTTTTTGGGTTACAACAAAGTTTTGCTGGTTCACAAGCTGAACCAAAAAATTTGTGCTTGCAATCAGGTGGCCCCCTGCGCCTATAATGCGGACTCTTAAACTGGCTTTTTTTGCTGCCTCTGAGTGCGTCTCCAGAGTAACTTCCTCGACTGGGCCGATTATTGTAAATGTTTTTTGTATGAACTCTCCGGGTGCAATTAACTGTGCCTGCAAAACACTGCAATTAGGAGACTTTGTAATGTTTATTTGCCCGTCCTTGTCCAAATCAACTGCGGTTTCAGGAACTGGTTTGAATCCGTTTGCGCATGATAATTTGATTGTAATTGCTTTTCCCGTAATGCGCGCGCCAATAGGGCTTTTGAATATTACTGTTATTTCCCCTGCAGACTCTTCAACTGTTTTTAGTATAACGTCTTTGTAGGGAATGTTCCCTACTGCGAATTCCGAGTATAATTCTGAATAATCTATTCCATTTATTTTTTGGGCTTCAATAAAAACAATTAGTTCGTCTCCTTCTTCTGCGTCAATTAATATTTTCCCGTCTGCATTTGTTGTTGCTCTCAGGCTTATTTCGTTTATTCTGTATTCGACCTCTACTCCTTGAAGCAGTGCTCCCTGTGAATTTTGGATGCGCAACTCAAATTTTGGCTGCTGCGGCAAAAAAACAAGAATAAGGATAATTATTATTGCTGCTGCAAATGCTGCAATAAAAACCCGTTTATCGACTCTGTCAAAAATGCTTTCTCCAGGCAAATCTTCTTCGAATTTTTCTTGCCTTTCCTCAATTTTCTCTGTGGGGGGCTTTTTTTCCTGTTTTGCGCCTGCTTCCTGCGCTTTCAGCCTTTCAAGTCTGCGTGGCATATTAGTCTTTAGAAATAGGAATTACACATATATAAAGTTTATAGTATTATACTATAGCTTGCATTAGGGGTTAAGCGATAGATTAAAAACCAGAAAAACCTATTTTTATTAGAGTGAATTAATTGGCGTCAATTAAATCTAAACGTGTTAGGGCGCGCTTGCGCCGAGCCAGCAAAAAAGTCCCGTTATTAGGGAAATTGGCGAGATATCGTTACAAAAAAAAGCTTGCTGTTCGCAGGACTTTTGTCAGGGCAAGGGCAGATGTTGCAGTGGGTTTTGTCAAAGCCCCTTCCTGGCGCATTCCTCACAAAATAAAAATTGGCGGTCTCACTGCACAATATACCGGCGTTCACACTGAAGCCGTCGGCAGGCAGGCAACCCATGTTTTCCATTTGACTGGCGTCGGAGAGAAACCGCGGGATGTCAGCGTAGTGCTTGAGGCTACGCAGCATGGCAAGGTTTCTGTTAACGGTGTTTTTCTTCCGGAGCACAGGCGCGCTCCTCCCGAGCTTGAGGAAAAGCTGCGCAGGGCTATAGAAAAAGATGTTAACAAGGCTACTCCAAGGCTTGCAAAAAAAAGAATGCGTGCTGCAAAAAAATAGGATGTGCCACGGGAGGGATATGAACCCTCGGCCTTTCGATTTCTCAACACATTTTCTTAACAAGAAAAGGTTTTATGAGTCGAACGCTCTAACCAGACTGAGCTACCGTGGCGGCTTTTCTTTGGAAAAGAAAACCTGGGAAAAGAAAAGTTTTGCTTGCGCAAAACCGGGCTTTCGCCATCCAGAATAATTGGGTTTGGGTATATTTTAAAAGAAATCGATTCGCGGTTTTTTTGTTTATTTTGCTGGTATTTTTTCTTGTTTTTCAAAATCCATGCGGCTTTTTACTTCCATGCCATGGTTGTGGAGTATTATTCTGTCGGCATATCCTATGAATAACCCTGTTTCTATTACCCCCGGAACCTCTTTTGCCTGAAATTCTATTTCATTCAAATCATAGATTTCATCTACTGCTACATCTGCAATCAAATTGTTTGTTTCTGTGCGGAATTCCTTGCCCCCCTTTTCGCGGAGTTTTACTTCCCCGAGTTTCTGCAGTTGCAGTAATGTTCTCTTGTATCCAAAGGGCACTATTTCGCATGGAATTACCCCGTTTATTCTTTCTGCAAAGTTTTCTTTTTCAGTTATCACAATCAATTCTGCAGCGCTTTGCGCAATCATTTTGTCCCTTACAAGGCTCATTGAATCTTTTTTCACAAAATTAAAATCCCTGTCAACCTGTGAAACAAATTCAAAAGCCAAATCAATTTCAACGTCATTCAGTGACACTGTGGGAATCTTTAAATCGTGCAATACAGATGCAATCCTGTGCGAATTTGGAATAACTTTTATTTTCATTTTTTCTTCTTCTATTCTCATTGCAATTTTTTTGAGAAAAACCTCTGAGTGGTGCGAAGTGCCAAATGCAAGCACTGCTCCGTGCTTTATGTATCGCGCTGCAATTGCCTCAATAGTTTCCTCTTTCAAAACCATGCGTAATCAGGAATAATTAGTGCTTTGGATTATTTAATTTTTTGTATTTTCTACATTTCATTGCCGGGCAACGGGTGCCCGGGCCCTGGCCCAGGATCTGGGTTATCCAATTCGTTTTGAATTATGCATGTTGCCTTTTTGCCGTCTGGCCAGAGTTTGCAGCCAATATAGTTGTCTGCGGGATCGCAAATCTGAATAATGTCTGTGTAATGCTTTTCCCAAGTGCCTCCTAAAAGAAAAGCCCACCAGGGAGGTGGAATATAAGTGCAGGTTATTTCAACTGCTGTTGTGTATGCGGGTAATACCCCCGCATTCTGTTCGTCTGCAACCCCTTGCATTAGAGGGCTGTTTGGTTCAATGCAGTTCTCTACAATCACTTGATTGTTTTCTATTCCAAAATCCTCTGCAAGCTGTTGGCATGCCTCTGGGTCACTCACACCCAAACATCCAAGAGTGCTTATGGTAAGTGTTATTAGAATTCCAATCAAAATCTTTCCAAAATAATTTTTTTCCATTCAAAAACCTTTTTACGCTGGTTGTAAAACAACAGTTGTAGATCCGGGGGTGCCGTTCCGCAGTTCTACAGCGCTGTTAGCCCATGTTGTTTCATAGCCGGGTGCACTTGCTCTGACATAAACGAACATTGTCAACTGGTTTTCAGGCATTTCTAATGTTGCTGCAGGCATTCTGCCATCGGCTAGTGTTGTGCCGGTGTATAGCGGATTTTCTTTTGTTTCATCAAATATCTCCACAGTGGCTCCTTCAAGGAGGGCGTTTTCCACGCTGACTACGTTAACTACAAGTGTGGGTTGCTCTCCAATACAACTTACATCATCGCCGGCTGATGGAATAAAGCAACCGTATTCACAGTCCGCAATATTGCCTGATGGGAACCACGCTGTAAAAATGTTTCCTGGCTGGCAAACAAAGTTTACTGCGGCACTGTTTGCCGGCACTTCTTGCCCAAGCAATTCTGTAGCCATGCGCAGCCATTCACTTTGCGGAGGCGCACAGGTACGCACAACAATATTTCCTTGATCATCTGCAGGATACCCATTGTTTGCGGCATCTGTGCATATTGTAACTGGGTCTATGCAGCCGAGGCTCAAAATAACTAGAAAAAGTGCCATTGCCATTATTATGTGGTTCTTATTCATATGTAACCCAGCTTTTCTTTTCAATTATAGTATAAGGTGGTTATTAAATCTTACGTTTTGTTTTTTTTTGAGAATTAGGAAAGCCCCTGGCGAGATTTGAACTCGCGACCTCACCCTTACCAAGGGCGTGCACCACCACTATGCTACAGGGGCAGCCAAAGAATTTGCATTAGAAAACTATTTTAATTTGTATTATTCTCCAATAATTTTCTTTAATTTTGGAAGTGGCCTGAGTTTGACTTTTTGCTGCTTTCCTGTCTGCATGTTTTTTATTGTAATTATCTTTTGCTTTAATTCGTTTTCCCCGATTATTGCGACAAATGGAATGCTTTTTTTGTTTGCGTATTCCATGTTTTTTTTGAGGGAGCGCTGCATTAAATCATTTTCAACATTCAATCCAGCGCTGCGCAGTTCTCGTGCAATCTTGAGGCTTTTGGCTGCTGCAATTAATCCAATTGGAATCACAAGCAATCTTGCTTTTCTCTGGCAAATTTCCTGCTTTTCCAATGATTCCAATAACCTGTCTATTCCAAAGCTTATTCCAACTGCCGGAGTTTCAGGGCCGCCATATGTCTGAATGAGCTTATCATATCTTCCGCCGCCTCCAACGCTTACTCCATTGCAGGAAATCTCAAATATGTTGCCAGTGTAGTATTCTAATCCGCGTGCAAGGCTTGCGTCAAATTTCACAAATTCAGACATTGCCGCTTTTTCACAGTAATCAAGCAGCTCTTTAAGCTCATTGTATCCTTTTTTGTCCTTTACAATTTTCTCAATTTTTTCCAGGCTTGTTTGTTTTATTGTTTCAACAATTTTCTTTGCAATTCCCTTTTCATCAAGCTCCTCACAAACGCCCTTTTCACTGATTTTATCGAGCTTGTCAAGGCTTCTGAAGCAGTTGCACAACTGCTCTTTTTTTACTCCGCATGCCAATCCAATTTGTTCCAAGAGCGCCTTGTTTGAAACCTTTATTGCAAATTTTAATCCCAAATTTTTCATTATTTTGTATGCGAGTGCAATTAATTCAAAATCCGCGAGAACAGAGGAACTGCCTACAATGTCTGCATCCGCCTGTGTAAATTCCCTGTAACGCTTTGCGCCTGGGCGGTCATATCTATACACGCGCCCAATTTGATAGCGCTTAAATGGCTTTACAAGCTGCGGATTGTTTGCAACAACGCGCGCGAGTGGCACTGTTAAATCAAATCTCAATCCCAGCTCGCGGTTGCTCTTGTCCTTGAAATAATAGATTTCGTTTTTTATTTCCTCGCCTGCACTGCCCTTTGCTGCCAATAAGTTGAAGTCTTCCACAATTGGCGTTTCCAGCGGATCAAAGCCATATGCTTCAAACTCACGCCTAATTAGATCCTCTATTGCCTGTTTTTTCCTTGCCTTTTCCGGCAGAAAATCCTGCATTCCGCGAACTGTTTGGAATTTCATTGCAAACCACTTTGACTTTTTTTAAGGGCCGCGGCCGGGATTCGGACCCGGGCCAGGGGAGCCACAGTCCCCTATGCTGACCTCTACACTACCGCAGCCATATATTTTTTTGCTATTTCGAAATGTTCTTCCTCCCATTTTTTTATTTTCTTTAAATGTTTTGGGTTTCTCCATCCAACCATTTGATTATATTTTCTGAGGTTGTTGTATCCGTTTAATTTTATTGCTGTCTTATTGCCGTTTTTATAGCACTTGGGATTCAATCCAAACATTTTGAGCATATTGTATGTATCTTCCATTACATTCTGTGATATTGTTTCTATCCCTATTACAGGGTAATATTTTTTGTTTTTATTTTGGGATTTGAATGATATGCAGCCGTCAGTGTCAAAAAAACCCCGTATAAACCCTCCCAAAATTGCTGCATTGTTTGTCTTAACACTTTCTGGAATTTTAATTTGTTTCTTTTTTCCTGGCTTAATTCCAAGGGTTTTTGTTTTGAATTCCCATATCGCCTTTGAATATAATTCAAATCCATATGCGCTGTCATATACTTTTAGCCTTAGGTTGGCATTATAAAGTTTTTTGAACAATGGTTCCACTGTCTTTTGATAATATTCTTTCTCATCTTTTTTGTTGCCTTTTAACCTATAATCAAATTTTCTTGAAGACAGGAAACCATCCCCCATATGCATTCCTATTTCTTCTGCCAGTTCGGGAGTCATTTTTTCCGGAAGCTTAATATTTTTTTCAACGTCTGTTTTTGAAAAAGTTATCTCAGAATTATCAAAAACAATTTTTTTTGCAGGATATTCTATTTGAGTTTCTTTTAGTTGTGTCTTGTTTTTACCCAAATAAACCGCATTTTTCAGGGAGTATTCCGGAGACCATGCTATTTTTTTACCTTGGAATTGCCTAAGAACGCTTCTTGGTTTTAGTGCCAATTTTTTACACATTTTTTCAAAATCTGCAAAAGACAGTCGTATGTTTTCCTTGCAGTAAGACCGAATCGTGTTATACTTGATGCCAAAATACTCCCCTAGGCTTCTCCATGGCTTGCCGCTGGCTTCTTTGGCAAATCGCATGAATTCCGCTTGTTTGCCCTTTGGGAACTCCGCTCTTTCTTTTTTCATATGTCCAATAGGCTGCAAAATGTTTTTATTGTATCCTAACTGGTTAGACCACGTCAGCCATTCTTTTGAATAAGCGTAATTCGAATTATAGGAATTTAAATAATTTGAATTGGAATTGTTTTTAATTGTTTTCCGCGTTGGAAGGGTTTCACTTACGTTTATAGAAATAGTGGCGTTATTGCCTGTTGTGAACTAGATCCCTTCTCATGCGAATCAATATAATTGGGTTTGGTTGTTTTTAAAAAGCTTTCTCAGTGCCTTCTCCGGCTTCCGTATTTGGGGTTGTCGTGTGTTGCCTTTCTTTTCCACATTTTAAGCAGTTGTTCTGCTGAAACCTCGCTTGCATATGGCCCAAACCTGTTGGCCAAGTCCTTGCCGCTTATTTTTGTGCCTGCTGTATATGGGGTGCGCCGTTTCCCAAATTTTGTTACTCCCTTGCCTGGCTTTACTCTCATTTTTGTTTTTGCCCCGGGCTCTAAACCAAATTGCCTCTGCGCCTTTGGCTTTGCAGGCTTGTTCTTTCTGCTGCGCTTTATCCTTGGCTTGTATGTTTGTGCTCCCCATTTTCTCGGCATATTCAAAAAATATGTTTTTTCGTCTATTTATAGTTTTGCAGTAACAAATAAATTCTCGGATTGCGTAATTTTAATTGGTTTTTTTATGGGAATTTTTGACGCAATTTTTCATATTTTTGACCCTCTTGTAAATTGGCTTTTTCCCAAGGAAAAATTTCGCCAGTCACGCAGAGGCGGCCCGCTTTCCGGAACAAGAGGATTGCGCGAGGCTACTGGGGAAAGAGCGCGGGGCGCAATAATGGCTGGACGCATTGCAGCAATGAAGAGGCACAATACACAGGGCCATTTTGAGGGAAGAAGCTCTTTTGCAGGCAGGCCCAATGCTCCAAGAGTTCCTACAACCGCAAGGCATGTTTCAAGTTCGCATTTGCCGCGTGCGCGCCACAGGCCACATTGGAGGGGCAGATAATTTTTTGCTGATTTGGTTAAATTGGCAAAAACATTGAAACAGCAATTGAAACAAAATCACCTAAAGTAAAGTATATATGTTTTTTGTATACTTATTGTATATGGTGTTTTTTATGGAAACTTTGGTAAAAATGCATGGCGTTCCAGAAGAAGTGCTTGAAATTCTGCTTGAAAGAGGCTACTTCAAGACAAAGGCTGAGGTCATTAGGGCCGGAGTTCTTGGCTTGGGAGAAAAGTACGGCATTTTCAGCACTCCCGGGGAATTGGAGAGAAACCTGGTTGCAATGAGAATAAAGGAGGAAACAGCAGAAATAAAGGCAAAAGGAAAAAAGTATCTCAGTGAAAAGGAAGTCAAGAAAAAGTATGGTTTTAAGTGAAATTAATGTACAAACTTGACTTCAAACCAGGTTGGGATATCTACTTCTCAAAAATGGATAAAAAAACACAAGGCCAGATTTGGAAAAAAATTCAAAAACAAAAAACTGAAACAAAATCAAGGCACATGAGATTTGGATTAGAATTCTATGTTTTGGAAATAGGTCAATACAGAGTTGCATTAAAACTCAAAGAGAAAGAAAAACTGAAAACAGTCTGGTTTGCAGGAAATCACAAACAGTACGAAAGGTGGTACAAGAGGCAACAGGCCTAATTTTAAAGTCCTCAAGACAAGGTCTTTTGTTAGAGTTTTATTGTAAGTGGTGTGCAGGGAGGAGGATTTGAACCCCCGAACGCACTAAGCGACCAGGCTTTTCCAACCCTTTTTTCCGTAAACGCTTTTTGCGCCGCAAAAAGGATTTCCTGAACCTGGCAGGTTTGACCGCTTCCCTATCCCTGCTTTTCAGTAAATTTTTTTGGTGGGAGGCTTTTAAAAATAGTGGCAATTTTAGGGTAGCCTGAATTCAACGAGTTCTGCCATTTTTTGGATTACGTCTGCCAGTTGGTTGCTGATAACCTGGTTCCTTGCCTGGCCTGGTCTGCTCCTGCTTTCTGTTGGGTTGCTTTCCAATGCGCGCCTTTGTTCCCGCAATGTATTCAATTCTGTCAAAAGCCTTTTTGCTTCAACTCCTATTTTGGGGTTTTTTGCCGCGGCTGCGCTTAATTCATTCCAGCGTCTTTCCCAAATAGTATTTACAGTCAGCCTGTTGAACGCGTTTTTGTCCATGAATTGTTTTGAGCTTGCCCTGGTTTCTTCAGCTTTTTTAGATCGCGCAATTCTATTGCCCAAGCGTGTCCTCTGTCTTTTCATTGAAGCCATTTTTGCGGCTCTTCTTTTTGCTGGAGACATCAATGGTTTTGCTCTTCTTCGCATGGATATAATTAGGTTTTTGGGGAATATAAAGTTTTTTGTTTTTGAATAAGAGAATTTTGACTAATAAAAATTTGAATTGGGGTTTTTTGACTGTTTCAAAGCTCCAATTTTGCTGCGTATGTCCTATAACAGGCAGTGCATTCTGCTTCATGTTCAGAGTGTTCACTATTCCTATTATTGCCGTGAGAAATATTACACTGGTTTTATTCTGCCAACATACAAGAAATTATACAATATTGAGCCTCCCTTGCTTAAGAGAAGCTTTGCCTGTGGATTTGAAGTAAGTTCTAAAGGAATGCGAGAATTCAAAAACAAAGTATTAGGTCTCACAATAGGAGTTAAAACATACAAGGCAAGAGTCCCTGATTGTATTCTTGAAAGCCGAGATAGGGAAATAATGAGAAGTTTTCTCAGAGGCTTAGTTGATACTGACGGCTGCTATTATTTCAAGCCTAAAAATAGGTATCCTGTGATTTCTCTGTGTATAAAGTCAAGAGAATTGATTAATAAAGTTAGCGAAATAATGATTTTATTAGGATTCTCTCCTTCAGTATTTGCAAAGGGTTACACAATATATCTGAATGGCATTCCAAAATTCAGGAAATGGGCCGAAGAAATTGGAAGCCATAATCCAAAGCATTTGGAGAGAATTAATAAAATAAAGGAAATGCTCCCGTGGTCCAATCTGGATAAACTTTTCTCTCAAAAGGAGTTGGTTACAGCAAAGACGCGAGCTTGCGGAGCTTGTAATTCGGGTTCGAATCCCGGCGGGAGCAATTTTTCTTTTTCTAAAAATTTGTAAGACAAGTTTTTATGCTATTTTTTTGTTTGGAAGGGCTTTTTAATAATTAGTTTGTCCAATGCAAGCCCGTATAATCCTGCTAAGGGGGCAATTACAATTGAGTAAGCTAATTGCGTTATTGAAATTAGTATTAAGACTACGAGCAGCCAGAACCATGGTTCCATTTGTTTTATTATTGGAAATTGTTCTTTTACCATTTGCATTAATTCTGCGTCATCCAAATCTTCTATTTTTTGTTTCTGCGAGTCCATTATTTGTTGTGTTACTTGATCTTTGTAGGCGGGGCTTTGGATTTGTTCGTCTATTGAGTCAACTGCTTCCACAAAGGCGGCGATATCAACATCTTGTTT
The DNA here is from genome assembly GCA_016931555.1 of Candidatus Iainarchaeum sp. Taxonomy (GTDB): domain Archaea; phylum Iainarchaeota; class Iainarchaeia; order Iainarchaeales; genus JAFGEM01. The sequence continues at coordinate 9,970 of JAFGEM010000123.1, forward strand.
TTCCCGAAGCTTTGTGAATAACGGGGTTTCTCTTAGCATTGCCACTAGCTGCAGCTGCTGTTCAATCATTATGCCTGCGAACTGCCCTGCCACTTGCGGTGTTGCCAATCCTGATAAATTGTCTCCGACTGCATAGTCAAATACATTGTACATGAATTGGTTTGACAATTGCCTTGACTGTGGCATTAATGCTATTGCCCCGAATATCAGCATTGCAATTAGCATTAGTGTTCCGCCTCTTTTTGTTGAGGCATATATTACGCGCAGTGCAGCTGCCTTTTTTCCTTTTTTTTCAGGGAACTCTGACTTTGCAGTGTACATTTCAAATGGAAAAGAGAGAATGAGTATTATTGCTATTGGCCAGTAGTAAAGAAAGTCTTGGAAGATAAGGAGTGAGGCAATTACTCCTATTGCTGCCATTATTGCGCCTATTGCAATTGTTTCTTTTTGCGGGCTTTTGCGTATTGCTATTGCTGCCAAAGCATAAGCCAGTGGGAGTATCAGCAAAAGTGTGATAAAATATGGTGATAAAAATTTGTCTGCTATTGCGCGCCAGTTTTCCATTTCAATTAATTCAAGGACACTGAATCCCACTTCATTCAGCAGATACGCGCACACGATTATAATTAGTGGAATTGCTGCGAGAATTGCAATTGCCTTTTTGTCAATCATTCAAACCACTGCTTTTTGTAAAACAATTTTTTCAATTAATTTAAACTTTTTCTAATTAATTCAAAACAGTATTATTAGACTTTCTTGGTTTATAAAAATGCTGTTTTTAGCACCCTTCTTGCGTTTTCCATGGATTTATTTTTTGCATTAGTGTTGGCATTGGGAGAAAACCATTTTTCCATTGTGAAATGTAATTCATTAGGTGTGTGTGTCTATGCATTCTTGTGCAAAAGCTGGCTGCGTGATTAGAATGAGTGTGAAGAGAATTTGCTGTGAAAAAGAATTTTTTATTTTTCATAATCAGATAATGGTTTTTCCGGTTAATATTGTTTTTGGAATTAGGCGTTTATTGGCGTGAATAGTATATTCTTAGGATTATTATTATGGCAACGATTCCCAAAACAGTTGCGCCTGCTAGTGTAATCCAGTCTAACTGGGCTGGCTCTTCTTTGCAGTCTTCTGGGCAATTTTCTGTTGTTTCTCCTAATTCTGTTTCGCATTCCCCGTTGTTGTTGCATTCATCTCCTCCGCCTTGCCGTGTTTTTGGAAATATTTGTAGCGTTGCTGTCTTTCCGTTGTTTGTTGCTTTTATTAGGAAAACGTTCCGCGTTCCTGTGAGCGTTGTTTTTCCCTCGGAGTCTGTTGTTTGTGATTGTGTTCCATAGGTTATTGCTGCGTTTTCTATTGGCTGTTCTTCTGCTCCTGTAACAAGCACTGTAAATGATTCGTTAATATAGACCTCGCCTTCCACAACAAATATTTGGAGATCTCCTGAGGGTATTGGTGTTACGCCCGGAGTGTTTCCACTGTCTTTCACAAATCTTTGTATTGTTATTGGGGCGTAACCTTCCTTTTCTATTTTAATCAGATATTGGGATTTTTGTGCAGTAAAATTTGTCTTGCCCTCTGTGTTAGTATTTTTTGTTGTTCCTGCATATGTTACTTTGGCGCCTTCAATGGGAGCATCTGTTGTGTCATCCATTACAATAACATCGAAACTCTGATTGTTGACAAGATACTCTGGAACGAGCACGCTCATTTTTTTGATTGGAATAATGTTGCATGCGGCATTGCATTCTCCTGGGTTGCTGCATTGGTATCCTGTTGTGCAGTCGCTGTTGCTAGAGCATTTTGGTGTTTTGCATGCGTTGCTGCAGCATTTTTGCCCGCTTGCACAGTCTGCTTCTGTGTCGCAGCCTGTTACGCATTCTGCGTTACATTCTCCTGGGTTGTCGCATACTTGTCCTGTTCCACAATCTGCACTGCTTGCGCATGCTGGCGCAATACACGCGTTATTGCAGCAAATTTGCCCGCTGCTGCAGTTTGAATCGTCTGTGCAGCCAACTGATGCGGGAGTGCATTGTGCATTGCAGGTGTTTGCATCAGTGCAAATATTCCCAGTTCCGCAATCGCTATTTGTAACGCACGCCGGAGTTATGCATGAGTTTGAGCAGCAGAGCTGCCCTGCACCACAGTCTGCGAATGTGCTGCATGTTGTGGCTGCTACTACTGTTATTGTGCTTGCGCCTGTAATTGTTTGTTCTGTTGTGTCCCCCTCGAACATATATGTTCCTGTTATTGTTGCTGTGCCTTGTGTGCTTGGCGCAGTAATAACATAATTGTATGCAGTGTTTGCAGCGCTTTGGATTACCACCCATTTGAGATGCCCTGCCTCGTCTGTTGCTCCTGTTCCGCTGTTTTTTATTGTCCAGCCGTTTGGTATTGTTTCGTCGATTGCGTAGTATGTTTCTCCGCTGACTGTTACTGTTAGTGTGACTGTTACGTCTCCTCCTGTTGCAATGGAATTTGTGGAGAGTGTTCTTGCAACGCTGCCTGCGCTTGCAAAGCTAATGCAAAGCAGGAAGAACAAAAAAATTAAAAAAATTTTTTTAGGAAACATTGTACTAAAAGAGCCTAAACTAGTATTTAAATGATTCTTTTTTTTAATTGAGGGGAGCTTTTTTTTAAATTAGGGCAATTGTTTCCTTCTCTGTTACAAATATGCTTGTTTCTGCCTGTGAAACAATTGCGTTTGATTCTTCCTTTAGAACTGGGTATGCCCTAATGCAGTTCTGTTTTAATAGTTCGCGCATTCCAATTTTGCGCTGGAATTCACTCAATTTTAGTGCGCGTGCAATCCAGCGCTCTGCAAACGGCAGTGTTTCATAATTCTCTAAAATGTGTTCGAGTATTGCTCGTGCATGTGGGTTGCGAATTGGCTTTGGCTCTTCCAAAGCAAATATTTCTGACTGTGAAGATTCTTTTACTGTCCCAATTCCGGGTGTTGCAAAGGGTTCTATTGCATATGCGTGCCCAACCTCTAATTTGCGGGAATCATTTTTTGCAATATTTGGAATTGACAATCCCGCATGCTGTTTGTATTGCCCTAATTCATGCCCGCTCAAATTTTGGATTGGGTTAAACCCATAACTTTTAATTGTTTTTTCGATTTCTTCCCCGATTTTTCCAATTTCAGTTCCTGCTTTTGCAATTGACAAAGCATTTTCAAGCGCCTTTGCAGAGGTGTCAATCAATTTTGCATATTCGTTGCTTGGATTTATTGAAAAAGCGCAGTCTCCAATAAAGCCATCAATGTGTGCTCCCAAATCCACTTTTAAAAGGTGTTTTTCCTCAAAAACAGCTTTATCATCAAATGCAGGTGTAAAATGTGCTGCAGTTTCATTAATGCTCAAATTCACTGGAAAAGCGGGTTTTGCACCCATACCAATAATATCCTTCTCTATTTTCTCTGCAATTTCAACAAGTTTCTGCCCTGGTTTAATGCTTTTTCTCGCATTTTCTTTTGCTTTTCGCAGTATTTCCCCTGCTTTCTTATACTTTTCCAGTTCTTTTTCCGCTTCTTTTTCCATA
>JAFGEM010000124.1 GCA_016931555.1 Candidatus Iainarchaeum sp.
ACTTTCTTTTTAAGAAAGTTTTTGCCAAAGTAAATCACTAATTAGGCTCATAACATAATTTTGTCGGGAATTGTATTTAAATTTTTTGTTTGACATGTTTAGTTAATATCCTATAATTTAATATATGTCAATTGCCCTATGTATTAATAGCGTTTTTTGGAATGGCGGTTTTTATGGAAAAAGAATCAGGCGACGTTTTTGAGGATGTTTTTGGCTTGGATGAGGAAGAAAAAAAAGCCAAGGAAAGGGTTTTAAAGCTCAAACAGGAAAAATCAAGCAAAAAGCCTGCGAAAGTCCCAAATGAAGAAGCAGATAAGGTTCAAGAGCCTGAAGAGCGTCAGGAAGAGCCTGTTGAAGAGGAAAAATCTGATTCTGTTGAAGAATACAAAGAGGCTGAGCCATACAAAGAAGTTGAAGAGCCTGATTCAAAAGAAGAGAAGCCTAAGAAGCGCAAAAGAAAAGCAAAGGAAGTGGAACAGCCGAAGGAAGAAAAAAGCGAATTAAAAGAAAAAATAAAGAGGGTTATTGTTGCCAAAGCAGAAAAGGCAGCGGAAAAAGAAGAGAAAACAGTTCTTGACAAGGAAATAGGCATAAAGGAAAGCGGAACAAAAGATGTTTCTGTAAAGCCAGATGCAAAAGTAGAACAGAAAGAAGAAATTCCTGTTTCAAAGATAAAGCCGTCCCTAGGTTTTTTAAAGAATGATATTGACGATGTTTTCATTGGAAGAAAAAAGAGCGTTTACCAGAAATATGGGAATGATGCAGGATTGTTTATTGGCAATGTTTCAGAAGAGGAAATGCGGGGAAAAAAGGTTTATCTTGACGGCTTGAATCCGCATGTTGTCTTTGTTTGTGGTGCTCGAGGCTCTGGAAAAAGCTATTTGCTCGGAGTTCTTGCAGAAGAGCTTGCAATCAAAAACCCCAATGTTGGAATAATTGTTATTGACCCTATTGGTGTTTTTTGGGGAATGCGGCACCCCAACAAGGATGAAAGGGAATTGGAATTGCTTGCAAAAACTGGTTTGATGCCCCAAGGTTTGGATAATTTGAAGGTCTTTATTCCAAAAGGAGTAAAGGATCAGGTTCCAAAAAGCACTTTTGACGGCTGTTTTAGTGTCCCGCCAGTGCTGTTGAATACAGAGGATTGGTGCCTGACTTTTGGCATAGACAGGTTTTCGCCGACTGGGTTGCTCTTGGAAAAAACACTTGAAAAAGTAAAAAAAGGGTATAAAACAAAAGAGGGAAAATTTGTAAAACCGCGTGAAAATTATTCCCTTGAAGACGTGATAAACTGCCTGCATTCGGATGCGGATATAAGCTCGCAGGAACTTGGATACAAACCTGATTCTGTCAGGGCACTGGCTTCAAGATTTGATGCAGCACAGGCTTGGGGAATATTCGACAAGCACGGAACTCCTTTGATTGAGATTAGCAGGGAAAACCAGTTAACAATTATTGATACTTCTTTCCTTGACGATAATGTTTCAGCACTCATAATAGGCTTGTTGTCACGCAGGATTCTTGCAGCAAGAAAAATCAGTACAAGAAGAGAGGCTGCCTCCAAGTTAAAAGAGGAAAGCGTGGAACAAGTGTTAGAATTTGGGATTCCTCCCACATGGCTTTTTATTGATGAAGCCCATACCCTTATCCCAAGCGGCAATCTGAAAACTCCGGCAAGCAACGCCCTCATAGAATATGTTAAACAGGGAAGGCAGCCCGGATGCAGCCTTGTCTTTGCAACGCAGCAGCCAAGCGCAATTGACACGCGGGTATTAAGCCAATTGGATATTATTGTTTCGCACAAACTTGTTTTTGATGATGATGTAAAGGCTGTTTACAAAAGGACTCCGACAATTATCCCTAAGCCCTACAAAAGCAGCGGATTCATCAAAACTCTTCCAGTGGGCGTTGGTTTAGTGGGGGACCGCCGCGAGGAAACAACACGTGCTTTTGTAATGAAAATTCGCCCGAGAATGTCACAGCATGAGGGGCGAGATGCTGTTACCTCTGAAAGGAGCTCGCAAGCATTTGACAAGGATAAGGTAAAAGCGCTTGCAGTTGGCATGGCTTTCTCAAAAATCGAACAAGAGCCAATAGAAGCAAGGCTGGTAAGCCAGGTAGTTCAAACGCTGAACACCCGCTACAAGTCTGATTTGCAGTTGTCAGAGGTTCTTGATGTATTGGAAGAGAAAGGAGTAATTATTGACCCTAAGGATTCCAAACTCAGCCTGCCGAACGAGGAAGCAGAACAGGAGATTGCAGAGGAGCTTGTGGAAGAAGCAGAAAAAGAGGTGGATAAGGAAACAAAAGAGGTTTTGAAGTCAGAAGCTGTTTCACTTACTGCATTTCCAGTAAACCTTGACTCGGCATCTGCAAAAAAAGTTTTTGATAAAATGAGAAAAAGGAAAATGCTGCGTTTGTTTGGAAAGGAAGAGGCAGTTGAAAAAATTTCTCTAAAATACATCCCAATTTTTCATGTGCGTTTTAATGTTTTAAAAAACAAAAATACTTTCAATGTAGCAGAGGCCTACATTAATTCCTACACAGGAGAGTTTTTGCACTTTGATTTCAAAAGAAACCAGTTTATTCAATCGCGCGGGTTGGATGAGTTATCTGATTTGAGTATTCCTGAAGCAAGGCTTTTGTTGCTCTTGGAAAATAGGAAACATTCTTTTGAACAGCTTTTGTCAAAGTTTGGGCAGGATAAGGCCAAGCTTGAAAAAACAATTGAATCGTTATTAGGGCAGGAACTGGTTGCTGTTGAAGAGGACAAGGAAAGAAAATTTTTCTTTTCAAGGAATACAATAGACCTGCCGAAACAGCCGCTGCACTCTTTGTTAACTTCCTTGAACAGGCTGCCTGTTTCAGAAACGCGTGTTGTGAATGTAGAGAAGCCGAGGTTTGATAAGAGCAAATTGCAGGGTTTGTTTGTAAAGCTCTGGGGCAAAATACAATTAAAGACTATTTCAGAGGTTTTCCTTCCTGTTTACGAGGCTGTTGTCAACAAGGAAGGCGAATCAGTAAGAGTTCTAATGGTGGATGCTTATTCGGGAAAACAGCTTCGTGCTCAGGATTGAAGAAGCCCGAGCAGTATTTTTGCAAGCTTTTTTGAGTCATGCCGCAATAGCTCTTGCTTGCTCGCTTTTTTGAATTTTTTAGGGGGCTTTTCAATTAAAGCAGCCCCAACAAGCTTGGCTTTCGAGCCCTTAATGTTTTTTAAATCATTTTTGGAGAAGAATGAGCATTGCTTTGCATATCTTTGAAGCAATTGCTTGCCTGGTTTTTTTGTGTTGTAAACAACAAAATCCAAAGCATTTTTCCCCAAATATTTTTCAATTGCCCTAACCTGATCCGACAAAGCATAGCCGTGAGTTTGGTTCACCTGGGTCATAACATTGGCAATGAAAACCTTTTTGGCCTTGCTTTTTTTTATTGCGTCTTTCATTCCCTTTACAAGGAGATTGGTTATTACGCTTGTGTAAAGGCTTCCGGGGCCGATAATAATTAAATTTGCATTGAGAATAGCCTTTTTTGCCTCGGGCAGAATGCCTGCACTGGCGGGCGTGAGAAAAACTCTTTTCAAAGGAGATCTTTTTGCCAGTTCTTTTGGGGGCGTGGTTCTTTCTATAATAGTGTCTTCTCCGTGCAGTACACTACCGTCCTCCAACTCTGCATTAATGTGCACATTTTCGAGCGTTGAAGGCAAGACCTGCCCGCGGATGGCAAGAATGCGTGAAACCTGTTTTAGCGCTTTCTCAAACGAGCCCGTTGTTTTTGTAAGCGCGGCAATAAAAAGATTTCCAAATGACTGGTCTGCAAGCATGCCTTTTTTGAATCGGTAGGAAAACAAATTCTTCAAAAGTTTTCCTGAATCGCTCAATGCAATGAGGCAATTTCTAATGTCCCCCGGAGGCAAAATATTTAGGTCTTTTCTTAGTGTTCCGGAACTTCTGCCGCTGTCTGTTACAGTAACAATAGCAGTCAGATACGGCGTGTGTTCCTTTAAGCAGGAGAGCACTACTGGCAGCCCTGTTCCCCCTCCAATTGCAACTATTTTTGGCTTATTGTTTTTTCCCTTTTCAATAAGCCTCAACAGCTTTGGAATCTCGGATAACTTGTTTATTTTGAAATCAGGCTCCTCCATCATATGCTTCGGAGCATTTTTTTGGTATCTGCCATGCATTATTTGAATTGTGGTCATTCCAAGCTTGTTCCCAAATCTAATTTCGTTGTGAACTCTGTCGCCGATTGCAACAACCTCATCGGGCTTTAAATCAAATTGTTTCAAAACCTGCTCAAACAAAATTTCCTTTGAAACATCCTTTTCAATATCATGGATTAGGATTAAGTCCATCCATTTGTCAAGGCCAAGAAGCTGAACTTTTCTCATTTGCCTGCTGTAAATTCCGCTTGAAACAAGAACAAGCTTTATTTTCGTTTTTTTGATCTTCCTGAACAAGGGAACAGCCTCGGGGAAAAGGGAAATCTCTTCAACTTCATCGGCATTGTATGCATGCAATGCATCCCTAATGCACTCCTGCCTGTTGTCTGGCTTGAATGCGTCGCAAACCTTGTCAAACACCTGTGTTTTTGGGCCGTACTCCCTCTCAATGTCAATTATTTTTTTGTAGAGGTCATCGGAAGTAGCAGGTATGTGCTTTGACATTGATTCAGCAGCTCTCATGCGGGCTGTTTCAACTAACTGGCCAGTGCAGTCAAACAGTGTATCGTCTAAATCAAAGATTATTGCCTTGATTATTGTCAATATGGCTCACCAATCACAAAGAGTTTAACGCCAAACACTAATTTAATGGTTGCGGTTCAATGCTGAAAGCTTAGAAGTTTGTTTTGCCCTGAAAATGTTTCTTAAAGAGTTTGATTTCGTCGTGGAAAAAATCCGGCAGAAGCAAAAGCGCCTCTTCCATGCTTACCCATTTGAGGCATGTGTGCTCTTTGCTCAGCCTTGTTTCCTCAGTCACAGGTTTGCAGAGAAACTTTATCATTGTAATTTCTTGACTGTCTTCCCGTGTAAAATGCTGCACGCGCAATGGATTCATGATTTCAATTCTCAAACCGACTTCTTCGCGGATTTCTCTCTGCAAGCCATCAAAAGGGTTTTCTCCCAAAGCCAGTCTTCCTCCGGGAATCTCCCAGACTCCGGGCTTGTGCGGGTCATTGTCACGTCTCTTTACTACTAAAAGTTTGTTGTCCTTGACAATGAATGCTTTTACTGACAAAGCAAAATTTTTAATTGGCATAAAAAAATTCAGCGGGAAATTGTTTAAAAAACACTCTGTACGCGTGTGCCTAAAAAATTTTACTTGAAATTGAATTGGAAACTTAGGAGCACGGGCCATCACAGGGGCACATTATTAATAAATTTAACAATTTTGGGAAAATCAAATTATTTTTTAAATTCTTGGCAGCCCAATTTTAACATGACGCAGAGAAACAATTTTTTGTTAATTGTAAAACAGTATCAGGGCATTGAATATAACACTCTTTTGAACAGGGTTGCGCCTGAATATGGGAGCATTAATTCTGCGCGCGCTGCCTTGTCAAGAACAGTAAAAGACCTGACTGCCTTGGGTTTTCTGCACCGCCAGGGCTCGAAATTGTATGTTACAGATAAGGGAATGTATGAGATTAATTCTGAGATGAAAAATAAGCTTCTTCTCCGCTTGAACTCCGCTGTAAATTCAAAAAACCAGGTTTCTGAAATTGATTCAATTGTGAAAATGCTTCAGACTCTGATCGAAAGAAGCAAGGCAGACAATGATTTGCTGAAAGCAGCCCGTTCGAGCAGCAATTTTGTAATATCGGACTTGGAAGAGCTGCGCAAAAACACAGAACAAAAAGTAAACCAATTGAATTATCTCTCCAAAATTCTCCTAAACCAAATTAACTCTTTAAAAAAACTTAATTTCAACGACTCAAAAGAATTTAATTTAAATGCGGAAACAATTCCCTTGTTGCACTTGATGCTCGAGCAGCAGCAAAGCGAGCATATTTGGGTCGAATGTTCAAACAAAAAATTTATGGAAAACGCCAATATCCAATTGCAGGCAAAACAGGAAAACAACAGCCTGCTTCTTGACAAAAACCAGCTAAAAAATTTAATTTTGCAGGTTTTGGAGTTCCCCCAAACAGAAAAGAACAGGGTAAAAATATTTTTGCCGTCAATACAAATACAGATTGAAAATCCAAAAGCATATTTGACAGCACCTTTCAAAAACTTAAAGGAGATAAAATAATTTGTGCGCCTGTAATCTAGTGGTAGGATTCGAGCTTCCCAACCGCCTTTTCTTAAAAAGAAAAGGCAGGTTGCCAAAAGAACAAAATTGCGGAGCAATTTTGGGTGTTTCTTATGGCATTGGAACAAGCTCGCGACCCGGGTTCGAATCCCGGCGGGCGCATCCCCTATTTTCCAAATTAGGCAATTGCAGTTGAAATTATTTTGCCGAGTTTCTCGTTCTCTAAAAACAATCCATCGTGTCCTAGCATAGATTCTATTTGGGCATACGTTGAATGTTTTCCCATTTTTTCAAGTGCATTGTGCAATTCAAGCATATCCCTGCTTGGAAAAAGCAGGTCTGAGCTAATTGAAACAAAATTTGTTTTTGTTTTGCAGTCTGCAAACGCGTTTTCAATGCCCCCGAATTCCCGCTTCAAATCAAAGGTGTCAATTGCCTTTGAAAGATAAATGTATGTGTTTGGGTCAAAACGCTTGCAGAATTTGTCGGCCTGGTGATTGAGATAGCTTTCTATTTGATATTGCACGTCAACAGTGCTCACAAAAGGCCTTATGCGCGAGCCAAAAGTCTCTCTTCCAAATTTTGAGTCTAACAAGTCCCTGTTTAGATATGAAATATTCCCAATCTGCCTTGCTATTGAGAGCCCGCGCACTGGAAAAGAATTCCCATAATAAAACCCATTATTCCATGCAGGGTCCAACATTATTGCCTGGCGCGAAATATGGTTTAGTGCAATGTATTCCGCAGATATTTTATGGGAGGCGCCAATAATAAAAGCGTTTTTTGCTATGTTGGGGTAAAGTGCAAGCAATTCAAGAGCTAAAAGCCCGCCAAGGGAAGAGCCAATAACTGTGTGCAGTTTCTCTAATCCAATTTTGCGCAAAAAAGCAACTGTTGCATTAACCATGTCCCTAATAAAAAAGCTTGGGAATAATGTTCCGAAAGGCTTTCCTGTGTCAGGATTTGTTGAAATTGGGCCAGTGCTCCCGTAACAGCCCCCAAAATGGTCAGCACAAATTACAAAGTATTTTTCAGTGTCAATGGGCTTGCCAGAGCCAATTATTTCAGGCCACCAGCCAGTAAAAGTGCTTCCATTTAATTTTTCAGTTGCTACCTGCGGTGTTGCTGTTAGAGTTGGAAACACAAGCACTGCATTGGTTTTTGTATTGTTTAATCCCCCAAATGTTTTGTATGCTATTGTTATGGGGCCAAAGCGCTTTCCAGTGGATAACACAAACTCCAAATGCTTTGAGAAACTAATGTTTTTAATGTTTGGAATTGCAATGCTTGCATCAATACTGTCGCCTATTTCGCCGAGAGACATGACAGAAACATGGCAACTAGTGTTTTTATATTAATTTTTTTTGACAAAAATATTCTTATTGGAATAAACAAAAAGTTATATTATCTTGGAGGCCACTTTTGTTGCATGGTTCAGAGATATTGGGAGATTGATGCATTGAGGGGCATTGCAATTCTCCTAATGATATTCTATCATGCGCTTTTTGACATTCGCCTGTTCACTGAAGTAGCACTCCCTTCAGGGGATTTTATCTGGTTTTGGTTTCCAAGGTTTATTGCATCTGTTTTCATGCTGCTCGTAGGCATTTCCCTTGCATTGAGTTTTTCTAGGATAAAAGACAGGGGCAAGAACGAGGTCAGGGCAAAATTTTTGACGCGCGGGGCAAAAATAATTGCGTATGGTTTAATCATCTCTCTCTTAACCTTTCTTTCTTTTCCGCAGGAGTTCATTTTTTTTGGAACACTCCATTTCATTGGAATTTCAATTATGCTCGCAATTCCCTTTCTGGGTTTTAAATGGAAAAACGTTTTTTTTGGGGCAATAGTCCTTTTGTCAGGCATGCTCTTGAATGCATTCTACCTTGGTTTTCCTTTGTTTGTGCTTGGAGGAAAATTCCCGCCAGGCATTTATACCTTTGATTTTTTTCCGTTTCTAAATTGGTTTTGGCTAATTTTATTTGGAATATTTTTAGGCAATGCGCTGTATCCTTTGGGAAAACGCAGGTTTGCAGTGAGAGAGCTTGGGCAAAAGTTTTTGGTTAAGCAGTTTTCCTGGCTCGGGCGGCACTCGCTTTTGATTTATTTTTTGCATCAGCCAATTCTGATTGCAATAATCCTTGCTTTCACGTTAGGGCCATAGCAAAGTTTCTCTTTGCATAGGCAAAACATTACGTTTGGGAAACAAATTAATATCTGTTAATGCATTATTTTTGTGATAAGAATGGCAAGGCCAAAAAAACTTTTGATGTATGGTGTTCCTCACGCGCCAAACTCAGTGCGCGCCTATCTCCCTGAATTCAAAAGAATGCTAAAAGGCAGGGGAACTCTTTACAT
>JAFGEM010000125.1 GCA_016931555.1 Candidatus Iainarchaeum sp.
ACCGCGCTCCAGTACTTTGGAAAGCCATTGCGTGTAAAAACAAAGAGCGCGAGGCTAGGCATTGTTACAGACGCTGATATTGCCTGCCAGAACAGAATAAAAGAAATTATTTCCAGTTCTTTTCCGGATGACCTTTTTTTTGCAGAGGAAGACAAACAGAATCCCAAGCCAAGAGGCAGGGTCTGGGTTATAGATCCGATTGACGGTACAAACAATTTTTCCCGCGGAATCCCTTTTTTCTGTGTATCGATTGCATTCTGGGAAGGCAATATCAAATCAGGTGTTGTCCATGTTCCTGCATTAGGATACACTTTTACCTCTGAAAAGGGAAAGGGCGCTTTTTTCAACGGAAAAAAAATGCATGTTTCAGGTGTTTCGCGGCTTAAAGACGGTTTTGCGGATATAGGCATGCCGAGAAGAGAAGGCATACGGGAGAAAGGGTTCAAAATTTTCAGCAAAATTTATCCGAAAGGAACGGGGTTCAAGCATTTTGGGACAGCGGCACTGCAGCTTTCTTTTGTTGCGGTTGGATGGCTTGATGCTTATCTTGAATTCGGCCTCTATCCCTGGGACGTGGCAGCCGGAATCCTGGTTCTTCAAGAATCGGGCGGCAAGGTTACAGATGATAAGGGAAAAGGCCTTGATTTTTTCAAAAACGATTTCCTTATTGTTGCAAGCAACGGAAAAGTTCATTCCGAACTCCTGGAGGCCCTGAAATGAAATTAACTGTGTTGGGAAGCGGAAGCGCTGTAGCGGATTCAAAAAGGGCAGCAACAGGTTATCTTGTTGAATTAAGTCAGCACAAAATTTTGCTAGACCTTGGATTTGGATGCTTCAAAAACCTGCAAAAGGTTGCGAACCCCCTTGAAATTAGTGCAGTGTGTTTCTCCCATTATTACCATCCAGACCATTTTTCTGACTTGCTTGCTTTTTTGATGTACAGAAGGGGCAGTGTTATGCGTGGCGCAGAACCCAAACAAGTAACTCTTTTTGGGCCAAAAGGCCTCAAAGCATTTTACGAAGGCGTTGTAAAGGCAATGCCTTACTTTGAAAATTCTCCTTTTCCCGTGAAAATAACAGAGCTTGAAAACAGCCAGTTCAAGATTTTTAATTTTAGTATTAAAACAAAGCCCGTTCAGCATATGGGTTTGTCTGCAATAGGCTTTCGCATAGAATCCGGAGGAAAAGCCCTTGCTTATTCCGGTGATACTGGTTATACTGATGCAATGATTGAACTGGGCAAAGAAGCAGACTTGCTGATTTTAGAGTGCTCTGTTACAGATAACAAGAAAATGGATGATCATTTGTCTCCAAGCGAGTGCGCAGAGCTTGCGAGCAAGGCAAAGGCAAAGGCATTAATGGTTTCCCATTTTTTTCCGGAAACAGAAACAATTGATTTCAAAACAGTGCTTGCGGGCAAGTATTCCGGAAAAATTTTGAAGGCAGAGGATTTAATGAAGGTGGAAGTTTGAATTTGGAATGTTTAATTGGATTGGCAGTTTTTTGGAGGGGCTGACATTTGAGTAGTCAAATTATTATTGGCCTGGAGTGCCATGTGCAGTTGAACACTGACTCAAAATTATTCTGTTCCTGCACAACAAAATACGGGGGCGAGCCGAATTCTGCGTGCTGTCCCGTTTGCTTGGGGATGCCTGGCAGCAAGCCTGTCCTGAATAAAAAAGCCCTTGATTATGCCCTGAAAGTAGCGCTTGCCCTCAACTGCAGGATAAATGAAAAGTTCTTTTTCAGCAGAAAAACATATTTTTACCCGGATATGTCAAAAAACTTTCAAATAACACAGTACGAGATTCCTGTGGGAGAAAAGGGTTTTGTGCAGTTGCAGAGCGGAAAAAAAATTGGCATAGCAAGAATCCATTTGGAGGAAGACCCTGCCGCACTTGTTCACGAATCAGGAATGCATTCAAGCAATTACTGCCTTGTGGATTATAATCGTTCTGGAATCCCTCTCATTGAGGTTGTTACAGAGCCTGATATTGCTTCTCCGCAGGAAGCACGCGAATTTCTTGATCAATTGACAACAATTCTTTGTTATTTAGATGTTTTTGATTTTGAGGCGGGAACACTAAAAGCGGATTGCAATCTCTCGATTAAGGGCAATGAACGAGTAGAGATAAAGAATGTTACTGGAAAACGGAATGTTGAGAAGGCGCTTGATTTTGAGGCAAAGCGCCAGGCGGAAGCAATAAGCACGGGAAAAGCAATTGTGCGGGAGACAAGGGCTTTTGACGAGGCAAAACAGATTACGCGCTCCCTGAGGAAAAAAGAAACAGAAGCCGATTATGGTTATGTGTTTGATGCGGATTTGACTGCTTTTGAAATATCTGAAAATGAATTGGAAAAAATTCGAGAAGAATTGCCTGAACTGCATACTGACAAGGCAAAGAGGCTTGTGCAGGAATTCGGGATTACAGAGTATGATGCAAAGGTTATTTCCTCTGATAAATTTTTGAGTGAATTGTTTGAGGAATTTGCCAAAAATGTGTCTCCTAAAACAGCGACTTTTGCTGTTTCAGGAATCTCCTCAATTGCGCATTATGAGAATAAGGAGGTCGAGGAAATTGCTGATAAGATTAAGGTGCCCGAACTAACTGCGCTTTCCAGGCTACTGGAATCCGGAAAGATTAATGAGAAAATATTCAAGGAAGCCGCAATTGCACATGTTACTTTGGGAAAAAATCCCGTTGAATTTGTTAAGAAGAATAATCTTTTCAAGGATCTGGATGAAAGCAATTTGAAAGCCTCTGTTGAAAAGGTTGTTGCTGCAAACAAGAGTGCTTTTGATGATTATAAATCGGGAAATGAAAAGGCTTTGAATTTTATTGTCGGCCTTGTAATGCGCGAAACAAAAGGAAAAGCAGACGCGCGGGCTGTTAAAAAGCTTCTTGAGGAAATGTGATTTGCATGCATGAAATAAGCGTTAAATCAGGGAGCAGGAATGAACTGATTGATGTTACTTCCGGTTTGCAGGCGCTTGTTTCAAATGAGAAGGTGAAAGAGGGAATTTGTGTTGTTTATTGCCCGCATACTACTGCGGGTGTTTTTGTGAATGAAAATGCGGATCCGAGCGTTAAGAGCGATATTTTGAGGCAACTTGAGAAGATTGCGCCTGCGAACGCAGGTTATTCCCATGCAGAGGGCAATGCAGATTCCCACATAAAGGGCGCGTTGGTTGGCAATAACCAGACTTTGTTAGTGTCTGACGGCAGGCTTCAATTAGGCACTTGGGGCGGGGTTTTTTTTGCAGAATTTGACGGCCCGCGAAACAGGAAGCTGTTAGTACAATTGATCGAAAAGTAGCCTTTTAGTTTTCTTTTTCTTTTGGGCAACTTACACTTTTCTTTTTCTTTCGAAAAGAAAAAGAAAAGGGCAGAATTCAGTTTTTGTACTATTTTTTCTTTGTACCAAAAGCCCTTTATAAATCAGGAACAGCAGTATATATGTAATATTACCCCAACTCAAGGCAAGGGAAGCATTGTTGTTTCACCTCATATTCTTGCTTCTCCCTGCTTTTTCTATTTTTTCTTTTAAACTCAGGTTTTTAATTGTACTAGTACAATTAATTATGTATCAAAAAAACCTTTTTTTGGGAGGGTTTGTAATGGCAAATTTTTGGGATTTTTTAAGGCCTTTAGACCAGATCGCAGTATCTATGGCAATGCCTGTGTCAGTGATTGTACTAATAATTTCAATCGCTATTTTTGCGGTTTCAATAATGGCATACCTTAAGGTTAAATCAAGGAGAATGCTTTTTGTTTCAGCAGCGTTTTTCTTTTTCATGCTGAACTGGCTTTTGAAGACAATAGACCAGTTTATTAGCCCGGGAATGTTTTTTAGTGTTGCTGCGCAGGGTATTGTCGAGCTAATAATCTTGGGTTTGCTGTTCCTGGCGATTCTGAAAAAATAGGTGCTTTTAATGGAATCAGATCCATGGACAAAGGATGACGCGCTTTTGTTGGATTCGCGACAGAGGATATACAATTTGATAGACCAGAATCCGGGCTTGCATTTTCGCGAGATTCAGCGCAGAACTAATCTTGCAGTGGGCAGCTTGCAGTACCATTTGGATTATTTGGTTAAGAAGCACCTCATTAAAATTGAGAAGCGGGGCAAATTCACGCGGTATTATGCTGTAATGGGGCTCCAATTGGGAGAGGCCCAGACAACAATGTCTTTGCTACGGCAGGAGTCGCTAAGAAAAATAGTAATCTTTCTGCTTACAAAAAAGCGTGTTAACAATACACGGATTTCTAAGGCCTTGGCTTTGAGCCCTTCCACTGTTTCATGGCATCTGGACAAGCTTGTGGATTCAGGGGTTGTAGAAAAAAAGCGGCGCGGCAGAAAAATTTTTTACAAGCTTACTAATCCTGATGAAGCAGCAAATTTGCTGAGAATTTACAGGAAGAGTTTTGTTGACGAGCTTGTTGACAGTTTTGTGGGAATCTGGGAAGAATTAGGGCAATAATTTTTTTTTAGAGGAATTCAAAATCGGCTGATTTTTTGGCTTTCAGTTTTTCTAGCCTTTCTTTTAATTCCTTGTTTGTAATCACGGGTTTTTGCTCGGGTGCTGTGTTTTCTTTTTTGTCTGATATTATGCGCTTTCTTGCAGCATTAATCTCGTCTATTGCGCCTTCTTTCATGTCTCCCGTGTACTTGCAGCGCGCGCATTGCTGTACTCCGTGTGCATTTCGGAATATATCCATTCCAATGCAGTTCGGGCAGTACTTTAGCTTCATTTTAAACACCCTTTTTATGGGAGTGGAGAGATTTGAACTCTCGACCTTTCGATTATCAGTCGAATGCTCTAACCAAGCTAAGCTACACTCCCTGGCAAAATAATTTAACAAATAAACAGTTTTAAAACTATTTAATGGGTTTTTCCTTATATACTCATAACTGGGTGTTTTTAAAAATTTTTTGTGGTTACTCTTTCCTGAATGGCAGCCAAAATTTTGCATCTTGCTTGGAAATTTAAGGTTACGATATTCCTGTTTTTGCTTGTTGTGGGAACGTTTTTCCTGCTCGCGGAAAACTATTACATTTCAAACGAAACAATAAACCTCACTGCCCTTTCTCTTTTTGCTCCCTGGAATATTTTTGTTTACGAGCTGATTCACATTGGGCCTTATCATTTGCTTTCCAATGTCGTTGCGTTGGTTGCTTTTGGCTTGGTTTTGGAGCACACGCTTTCCTCACGCGACCTTTTGGCAATATTCTTCTCAGCCACTGTGGCAACAGGCGCTTTCTTTCTTCTCCTGAATCCAATGGCAATGGTTATCGGCGCAAGCGCAGGAATACTTGCAATGATAACAAGCGCTTTTTTTTCAGACCCAAAAAGAACAATAATTGCTGCAATTGTTGCAATTCTTTTCGGGCTTTTTTTGACATTTACTTTGAATGCTGCAATTGTTGCCGTGCAAGACTTTTTTGAGTCTCAAACACAGGTTTTGCAGGAAGAAATCCAAGAGGCTGTTGAAGAGGGGAATGAGGAGAAACAGCAGGAATTAACCCAGCAATTAGTGGTTACTGTTCAGGAACAGGTTGTTTTTGAGGAGAACAGGGAGCAGGAGTTTTATGCTGTTTCCGATTATTTCAGCCACTTGTTTGCCGCGTTTTTTGGAGTAGCGTATATGTTCTTTTTCAGGAGAAAAAAATTCATTCAGGGAATAGAAGAGCTCGATGATTTTTTACATGAGATTGCAGGCAAACTCATGAAAAAAACAGTCTAACGCCAGAACAATTGGTTTAATAACTTTTCACGCCAAAAAAATGTTTATTCCTGAATGAGAAGAGACCCGGTGACGGGAGTTCGAATCTCTCCGGGGCTAAGCCTTTCTTTGCCCAGCAAAGAAAGCCTTGGGAAAGAAACCGTTTCCTCCGGAAACGGGTGGTTCGCTTCGCTCACATGAGAAAGCGTTTCGTGGTTTTTCTTTCTTTTGGGCAACTTACACTTTTCTTTCTTTTTCCAAAAAGAAAGAAAAGGGCAGAGCCCCGTAGTCTAGCGGCCAAGGATACCGGGCTTTGGCTCATTCAGGCCTTTTCAAAAAAGGCCTGCGAAAACGTGAAAATTTGGCTCCGCCAAATTCAAGTAGGTTCTCAGAAACATTTTAATTCTCGAATGCCTTATTGGTTAGCATGGGCTTGTTTGATTCGTTCAAGAAAAAAAAGGAAGGGCAGAAAAAAGCAGAGGAAGCTGCAAAGCCACAGGGCAAGTATGACCAGCCATGCGCGCTCTGCGGGGAATCGGGAACAGAAAAAAAGTGGATGGGGCAGTACTGGCACAAAAAATGCATGCGCGCAGCGAAAAAAGGCGCAAAGAAAATGATCTGATTATTCAACCAATTGCTTTCTCAATGCAAATACTACTGCGAGTAAAACAAAAGACAATGCTGCGCTTACAATGAATACTGTTTCAAGGCTCCATATGTCGCCTATTACCCCAAAGATCATTGGGCCTATTGTGCCCCCCAAAAAAAAGCTTGCATAATAGACTCCTGTTATTTCCCCTATTTCAACGCTTGGGGTTATGTCTGATATAATCCCGTTTATTGTTGGGATTAGGAGTGCCATTACAAACGCCATTGCAAAAGTCAGGACAACAAATGCCAATAGTGAGCCTATTGTGAGATAGAGCAGGGCAAGTATTATTGCTATTGAAAGCAATCCTATCTGGATTACTTTTATTTTGCCTTCTTTCCCTGCAAAGCCCGCTAAAAGAAAGCAGAACAGAAAGGGAATTTGCAGTGCTCCGTAAAGCAGTGCTAAGCCGCTTAAGCTTATCTCAATGTCTTCGCTTACAAGCGGAATAACAAAATAGATTATATGCAGCATCATTGAACCGAAGACAACAAGGACTGCGAGTATTACTGCTGTTTTCCCCAGCCTGAAGAAATCCCCAAGCTCTTTTTTGAATATCTTGTCTTTTCCGACAACATCTTCGATGCCCTGCAAGAGCCCTTCCCTTTCAATTCCGTCAGCATCTTTTATTCTCCAGATTATTGCAAGGCTTACCAGGGAAAGCGGGATTAATATAAGATATAATTGGTTGTACGAAAACAAGACAATCAAAAATGCTGCCAGAACGCATCCAAGTATAAAGCCGAGGTTTTTTATTGTTGCAAACCATCCAAAGCCTTTGAGGCTGTTTTCTTTTGTAGTGTTTTGCCTTATGAATGATTCTGTTGAAACCCAGAGCAAGGGATTTCCCACTCCATGTAAAATTCTTGCCACAAGCAAGTGCCATATGTTTGCTGCAAAAGCATAGGCAAGGCCGACAATGGGATAAATAATCAGGGAGATTTTCATGAGTTTTGTGCTTTTTATTTTGTCGATTAGGTCTCCTGTTGGGATTGCCATTGCAAATATTACTAGGCTGACAACAGCATAAACAAGCCCGACCATTGTATAATTGCCGACTATTGATTCGAGATAAAGCGGGATAAATGGCTCTATTATGCCCCAGGCAATCATGTAAAAGAATGTTCCCGCCAAAAGAACTTTCACGTTTCCTGGAAGCTCTTTGCCGATTACCTTGAAAGTGTTCAGGTTAAAGTGCCTGTGCGCTGCCATTTTACTGCTCCTTTGAAAGTTCTTCCTTTAAAATCTTGCTTATGTCAGAGCCGCTTGCCTTTCCCTTGAGTTCCCGCATAATATCCCCCATCAGTGCCCCGATTGCGCCCATTTTCTTTTCAGCAACAAGCCCTGCGTTTTTTTCAATAACGCTTTTCACTGTTTTCCTTATTTTTTCCTCTGAAAACTTTTCAATTCCGAATCCCTTTATTATTTCCTGTAAATTTTTTTCGGAGTTTTTGGCGTAATCTGCAACAACCGCAAGCAAGAC
>JAFGEM010000126.1 GCA_016931555.1 Candidatus Iainarchaeum sp.
ATCGGGGTTTCTTCCAAAGTGTCTTCCTGCATTGGGGCTTTGCCTGTGTTTTCCGCTGTATCCATAAAAACCAAAGAAATAGAACTGCAAAAAGTATTTATTCTCTTTCTATTTGGAGGAGGGCGGAGGGGTTACAAAACAATAAGAAAGCTAGGCAAAAAAGAGCAAAGGGAGTTATATCTTTTTTTCTTGTTGCACCTGCTCCAACTTATTTTTTTTCACTTCTTCTCGAGCTTACAAAGAAATCACACATTTTTTTCACCTAATCCAATTTGAATTCTAAAACATCCCCTTTTGACAGTTCTTTTGGGGAAATGCCCTCGACATTAAATCCGACAGTCATTCCTTGTTTTGCAATGCCCTTTAGCTTGGAATCCAAATCAGAGATAAAGACTTTGCGGCCGTTGAAATGGCAGTGCATGTCTTCCTTTACTAATCCAGACATTACTTTGCCGACTACGTACACGTCAGGCGAATTATAGAAAGTGCAGACTTTTATTATCTCAAGCCTGTTTTCCTGTCCTGGCTGGCACTGAATAGCGTCTTTGGGGTATAGAATGTCTCTCATTGCTTGAACTGACAAATTTTGTTTTCCCGTTCCAAACGTAAGTGAAATCAAACCCAATTTAACCACCGAATTCTGTTTTTCTGTGAAGGCAATTAGTAATAATACATTCAAACTTATATAAATACTTTATTAATAATTTGAACCCAAAAACCAAAAAAAATTAGGAATTTGAATTTTTTTGTTTGGTTATGATACTTTTTTGAGGGAATTATTTTGAATAAAAATTGGAAAATAGTGGTTTTTTACTCGCACAAACCGCATATTTCCAGTTCACTGCCTTCGTTGCACATAATTCCGGAAACTGCAACCCATTGGTCTGCACAAAATTCTTCTATTGTCGCTAATTTGGAATCCTTAGAGCCTGAACAGTCAGCAGGGCAGTTGCACACGTCTTCGGAGCCACTGCAATTTCCGTCTCCGCAGGCAATGCATGTGCCTACTGGGGAACCGCTTTCCAAACCTGTTTCATAGCATGTTCCTGCAATGGAAATGCGCGTGTCCATGCCGCTCTCCCAGGCAGTAAGGCCAAAACAGCATTCCGGCGGATACTGGCCAACATAGACTTTTGAAAACTCTTGGTTTTCCTCTGCACATTCGGGCAAAAGCCCCGAGCACAAGCCGCAAATAGGCATGCTTGGATTGTTGTAACAATGCGGCGCTATAATAGCCCAATAAAAAGAACAAAACTCCTCTACTGTTTCAACATAAGAGCCCGAAGCCCCTGAACAGTCTTCAGGGCAGTAACAAATGTCTTCGTAGTCCCTGCAAATGCCATCGCCGCATTCAATGCAAAGGTAACTTTGTGGAACTGGAATTCCTGTCGAATAACATGTTCCTGCAACAGAGAGTTTGTCTCCAAAGTTGGGTATTTTCTTTAAGCCAGGGCAACACTCGCCGGCTATTCCCTCAATGCCCTCAACTACAATTTCACCCTCTTCAGCGCAGGCAAATATATTGGAACAATCTTCCGGGCAGTTTGAAACGCCCTCTATTGCACTATCGCACTCGCCATTGCCGCACTTTGCAGTGCAATAGCCGTGAATTCCCAAAATGCTCGTGTCGTTGGGCGGCAAAAGCTCTAATCCAGAACAGCATTCCGGCGGATTTTCAATAACTGGAATAAACTCGCCCTCGCCCTTGCAGGCAGGAGGCTGGGGGCAACCCGCTATAACAATTGTGAGGACAAGCAGGGCAAAAAAGAATTTTTTCATGATATTATTAGAATTAATTAGTATTTAATTTTTTTGTGCCGCCTAATGCCTGCCCTTTTATTCAAAAACCAGGGCGATTTAAGAAGAAATTTTATCCCCTTTTTTTCCTTCTTCCTGAAGGGCAATAAATATTTCGCGCCAGAATTCTTCCTGCCAAACCCTAATGCGGCCTTTTGTCGCCAAAAACAATAAGGGGAGGAAAACTTTTACTATTTCAAGAGGGCTGTTACTTTCAATAATCTGGGAAAATCTTGTTATGCCCTGAGAATCAGCTTTCTCTTTTATGCTGTTCCAGACAGAATCAAGCCTTGCTTCAATATCCACTTCCCTGAGCTTTATTTTAAATTCAGGAATGTCTTTTTCGCGGAGTATGTTGCCACGCTGTTTAGTTGTTCTCAGGATAGACTCTATATGCCCCACAAGCTCGTCAAGAGTGACGCGCCCCTGCCTGAACTGCCGGCTGTGGCGCAGTTGCGGAACGCTTTCTTCAATAAGCTTTAGTTCCTCTTCTGAAATTTCTCCCTCCATGTCATCGTCCTCTTCAATGGAACTGAATTTTATAGTGCGTGCCTTGAGCTTTAAGAGAATTGCAGAGGCAAGAATTGCGTTTGCAGGGAGTTTTAAATCGGATTTTTCCATTGCCTGTATTTTTGCGAGATACCTGTTGGCTAAATCAACAATGTCAATGCCCCACGGGTCCATTTTTTCGCTTTTAACCAAATCAATCAAAATAGTCTTCCAGGCAGGCTGGTCAACCAAATCAACTAAATCTATTTTTTCCTGCTCCAAACTGTTGCTGCTTGCCTCTGCCTGCATGCTAAAAAAATAGGGCAAAAAATTAATAAAGAAGAAAGCACCTAATAGAAACTGGTTTTTGAATGGTAGAAAGGCTTTCCACTGGAATAACGGGATTGGATGAATTGCTCGACGGGGGAATTCCGAGAGGTAGCTCAGTGCTTGTTGTCGGGGGCCCGGGAACTGGAAAAAGCATTTTTTCAATGCAGTACATTATTGAGGGGGCAAAGCAATTCAATGAAGCAGGGGTATTCGTTACTCTTGAAAGCAATCCAAAAAACATTTATTGGAACATGTCTTCATTCAATTGGGACATAAGAAAATTTCAGGATGCAAAAATGATAAACATTTACAGGATGAAATTAGGGTATAATGCAGATCCAAAGAGGGTTGAGGAAAGGATTGACGAGGAATTAAATGTGATTTCCAGCCTTGTCAAGGAAATAAAGGCAAAAAGGCTTGTTATTGATTCTACAACTGCGCTTGGAATCTGGTTTGACAAGGCACTGCTGCGTGCAATGCTTTTCAGGTTTGTGGATTATCTCAAAGAACTGGGGTGCACTACAATACTAACGAGCGAGGTTTCAAATGCAAAAACACAGTTAAGCGCTTTTGGCGTGGAAGAGTTTGTAACGGACGGAATAATTTCGCTCTTTTTTACTCCGCCTTACAGAAGCATTTTCGTGAGAAAAATGCGCGGAACAGCGCACGACCAGCACATTCACCCGTTTGAAATAACAGCAAGAAAAGGGATATATGTAAAACCAAAGGAAACAGTTTTGTGGGAAGCAATAAAATAATTCTGCACTATTCACAAATTCGAGTTTGCTATTGCTGCGGAACATGGCATAAAATAGAAATGTGCTGGCAAGTATAAAATGCTTGGCACTAAATTTATGTGCCTTCTTCCCAGCTTGCCAGATACTTTATTTGTTCCTCTGTGAGCACATCTTTTTTGATTCCCATTGTCTCAAGTTTCAATTCTGCAATTTCGTCGTCAACTGTTTCCGGAAGCATGTGCACGCCGGGCTTTAATTTTCCCTTGTTTTTTATTCCATACTCCACTGCAAGTGCTTGGCCGCAAAAGCTCAAGTCCATTACTTCCGATGGATGCCCTTCTGCTGCGGAAAGGTTTACTAATCTGCCTTCTGCGCACAAAAAAACCTTGTTGCCGTTTTTTAGCGTGTATTCGTCTAACTGCCATCTTACTCTGCGCCTGTTTTTGGCAGCCTTGTTTAAGGCAACAACGTCAATTTCAATGTCAAAATGCCCTGAGTTGGCGAGAATAGCGCCGTTTTTCATTTTTTCAATGTGCTCCATTCTAATCACGTGCTTGTTGCCAGTGACAGTAACAAAAATGTCTCCGAGTTTAGCAGCATCTGCCATTTTCATTACTCTAAAGCCGTCGGCATGCGCTTTCAAAGCCCTTACTGGCTTTACCTCGCATACAATAACATTTGATGAAAGGCCTTTTGCTCTCAATGCAACTCCTTTGCCGCATTCTCCGTATCCTATAACTACGACTGTTTTTCCTGCAAACAATACATTTGTTGCGCGCATTATGCCGTCAAGAGTGCTTTGGCCCGTTCCATAATAATTGTCAAACAAGTGTTTTGTTTGGTTGTCGTTAACAGCAATGATAGGGTATTTCAGGGCATTGTCTTTTTCCATTGCTTTTATGCGGATTATGCCTGTTGTTGTTTCCTCTGTTCCGACAATCAGGTCTTTTAGCAAGTCTGTTCTTTTGCTGTGGATTTCACTTATTAAATCACAGCCGTCATCAATTGTTGCGTTTGGCTTAAAATCGAGAACCTTATTCAGGTATTTGTAATAGTCTTCTCTTGTTTCTCCCTTGTAACCATAGGCATTCACGCCTTTTTTTGCGAGTGCTGCTGCAACGTCGTCCTGTGTGCTTAATGGGTTGCAGCCTGTAATTGCTACTTCTGCCCCGCCTGCAATAAGCGTTAAAACCAGGTTTGCTGTTTCCTTTGTAATGTG
>JAFGEM010000127.1 GCA_016931555.1 Candidatus Iainarchaeum sp.
AGTTCTTGCATTCCTCAATATGTCTGTTAGAGAAAATTCTTTTGCCATTAAATCACATATTCCAATAACAGCAAACAATTTTTAACAACAATTAAATAAATTTATTTTATGCCCAATGAATGCATTTTCTGCAAAATTGTTAGGGGGGAAATTCCAAGCACAAAGATATTTGAATCAGAAAAATCGCTTGCTTTCCTTGACATTTCTCCGGCAGCGCGCGGCCATGCACTCGTTATTCCAAAAAATCACGCAGAGTTTTTGACTGAAATGAACGAAGAGGATTTGAAGGATTTGATTTTGGCAGTAAAAAAAGTTGCAAAGGCAGTTGTTGCTTCTGCCGGAGCACAGGGATTCAATGTCATTCAGTCGAATCACAAAATAGCCGGGCAGGTTATTCCGCATGTGCACTTTCACATTATCCCGAGAAAAGCAAGCGATGAATTAAGCTTTGCATGGAAACACATAGAGCTTGACAAAGAAGAAATAGCTGCATTTGGAGAGCGCGTAAAAGAGAACTTGGAATAATTATTCTGTTTTTTTAAACAAAATTTCGCCCCTCTCTACTTTTGTTTCAGATTTCAGCAGGTTGAATTTGCAGTCTGCAAGTTTTCCGTCTTTTATGCTGAGCTGTGAATTAATTTTCTTGCTCGTGCCCGGCATAAAAGGCGCAATGAGAATTGAAATAACGCGTATTGAATCTGCAAGCGAGTAAAGAACCTTTTCACGCTCTTTGCCCTCAAGCTTCCAGGGCGCTTTATCGTTAATGAATTTGTTGCATGCCGAGATAAATGCAAAAATTTCCGCTAATGCAAAGTGCATTTCAAGCTTCTCCATCCTATCCTTAATTTTATCTAACTTCAATTGCTTTTGCAATGCAGAATCTGTTTCTCCCTTTGGAATTTTGCCCCCGCAATATTTTTCTAACATTACAATTGTCCTGTTAACTAAATTTCCCAATTCATTTGCAAGCTCGTTGTTAATGCGTGTCTTGAGCGCTTCAATGCTAAAATTTCCGTCCTGCCCAAAAGGAACCTCCCTCAAAAGAAAATAGCGTATTGCATCCACACCATACCCGCTTGCAATTTCAATTGGGTCTATTACAGTGCCCTTGCTCTTGCTCATTTTGTCTCCGGCTTCTGTGTTGATAAAGCCGTGTGCAAAAACAGTTTTCGGCAATTTTATTCCCGCAGCAATTAGAATGGAATACCAGATTGCAGTGTGGTGCCACAAAATGTCTTTCCCAATGACATGAACATTCGCAGGCCAAAATTTTTCCAAATCCTTTTCCTTTACTCCGGAGTAATAATTCAAGAGCGCGTCCATCCAAACATATTGCGTGTGCTTGGGATTAATTGGAACTGGAACGCCCCAATTTACATTTACTCTGCTAACGCTCAAATCATTCAAACCCTGTTTTACCCTGTTAACAATTTCCTTGCGCCGCCCGCTCGGCAGTACACTTTCCTTATTCTTCTCCAAATGCTCTAAAACCTGTTTTTGGTAAGAGCTCATTTTGAAGAAATAACTCTCTTCCTTAATCCAATCGGCCTTTTTTCCGTGCGTAGGGCAGTTTCCGTCAACCAAATCTTTTTCAGTGTAAAATGTTTCGCAGTCTGCACAGTACCACCCCGAATATTCTCCCAGATAAATGTCTCCCTTATCATGCAGTTTCTTGAAAATCTCCTGCGCTACTTTAACATGCTCTTTGCTCGTAGTGCGAATAAACTTGTCATTTGAAATATCGAGTTTTTTGCATAATTCCTCAAAATAAACAACCATTTCATCAACAAAATTTTGCGGGTCTTTTCCTGCTTCCTTTGCCTTGCGCTGTATTTTTGTGCCATGCTCATCAGTTCCAGTCTGAAAAAAAACCTGTTCTCCGAGCAGCCTGTGCCATCTTGCAAGTGCGTCAGCACAGATTTTTTCATAGGCATGGCCCAAATGCGGCTTGCTTGAGGGATAGTCAATTGCAGTTGTAATATAGAATGTTTTCATGAACTCACTCAGGTTTTCTTTTATAATTACATATAAAGAGCATAATTTTAAAACCTCTTGGAAATCCAAATATCCCAATTGGAATTTCTGCCCTGCCATTTCAAAGCCTTTTGGAAACCCCCAAATTAGAATTCCCATTTAGTCTTTACTGCAAGGGTTTGTTTTCTTAACAGGAAACCCATAATAATTTTGACGGCCCATTAATTAGAGCACTTTGTGGGGAGTGCAAAAAAGTTACAGTAATAGGCAGGGGAGGAACAACTGTTTCCCTGAAAAAACAGCGGAAACCTCGCATAATGCCTTTTTAAAAACACAAAAAACAAGGTTAGATTAGGGGATAGTGTGGCTGACGGTCTTACAGTAATTGAAAATACTGAAAATCCTTTTGTAGCGCGTTTTGCAGGGTTTTTTGAAACAGTTTACAAGAAAAAAATTGAAAGGATTGTTGCGGATTACCCCGAAAAAAGAAGCCTAAATATTGATTTTAAGGAACTCGAAAAATTTGATTTTGAACTGGCAGACGAATTAATTGACCAGCCCGATATCCTGCTTGAGGCTGCAAGCGAGGCAATACAAGGCATTGACATTCCTGCTTTGGAAATCGAGGAATTCAAGCCAAACATACGGTTTTACAATCTCCCCAAAGACAGGAATTTTTTGATAAAGGAAATAAGCTCCTCTCACCTGAACAAGCTGATTGCTGTTGAGGGGGTCGTAAGGCAGATTACTGATGTAATGCCAAAAATCACTGTCGCCTTTTGGGAGTGCAAGCGATGCGGCAACACTTACAGAATCCTGCAGGACTCGCAACAGTTGGTTCAGCCTACTATGTGCGAGTGCAAGCACAGGGACTTCAAAATAGTGAATGAGAAAAGCGAATTTATTGATTACCAAAAAATCCAGATTCAGGAACCCCTCGAAAAATTAAAGGGAAGTGAACAGGCAGCCTATGTAGACATTTTTGTTGCAGATGACATTGTCCATCAGATTACTGCGGGGGACAAAACGCTTTTTGTTGGAATACTGCGCCTAACCCAGAGCAAATCACAGGGGCAATCAGGAAAATATTCCACTGTTTACGGGAGATATATGGAAGCAGTGCACCTGGAAGAGACTGCAAGAGAATTCGAGGAAGTTGAAATTACGCCGGAAGAGGAAGAGGAAATAAAGAAGCTTGCAAAAGACCCAAAAATTTATGATATGCTAATCCAGTCTGTTGCCCCTGCAATTTACGGGCATGAGAGCGTTAAAGAATCCGTTGTATTGCAGATGTTCGGCGGTGTAAAAAAACACTTGCCCAACAAGCAGACCATTAGGGGAAACATCCATATCCTGCTTGTTGGAGACCCTTCCGTTGGAAAGTCACAGATATTGCAGGCAGCAGACCACATTGCCCCGAAAAGCATTTACTTTACTGGAAAAGCAGCTAGCGGAGTAGGATTAACTGCTTCAGCTGTCAAAGATGATTTTGGCGACGGAGGCTGGACTCTAAAAGCAGGTGCGCTTGTTCTTGCAAACGGGGGAGTCTGCATGGCTGATGAATTGGATAAAATGGACGCAGAAGACAGGACTGCACTGCATGAGGGAATGGAACAGGGAACTGTTAGTGTTGCAAAAGCAGGGATTGTAACGCGCTTTAAGGCAGACACAAGCATTCTTGCAGCTGCCAATCCCAAGTTAGGGCGGTTTGACCCGTACAGCCCATTCATTGATCAGGTTAATTTGCCGCCAACACTAATAAGCAGATTTGATTTATTCTTTATGATCAGGGATGTTTTGGACAGGACAAAGGATGAAGCCCTGGCAAACCATATTCTGAGGACGCACAAGGCAGGTGAAACACTCTCGCAATACAAGCAGCAGGGAAGGGCAATTGAAGAGGAAACAGCAAAAGAGATTTCAGCAATTGCAGCCCCAATTATTTCTCCGGAAATACTCACAAAATACATTTCATACGCGCGCCAGAGGATTTTTCCAATAATGTCAAAAGAGGCAATTGAAAGAATCTCTACTTTTTATGTTAATTTAAGGGAGCAGGGAAAAAAGGAGGGCGGAAGCTATTCTGCTACGCACAGGCAGTTAGAGGGATTGGTCAGGCTTTGCGAGGCAAGCGCAAGAGTAAGGCTGAGCAATGAGGCAAACGAGGAAGATGCTGACAGGGCGCTGCGACTTTTAAAAGTCTGTTTGGAAGACCTTGTTACTGACCCTGAAACAGGAAAAATTGATTTTGACATTATTACAATGGGAACAACACATACGCAGCAGACAAACATGAAAACATTATTGCATCTTGTAAGGGAAAAGGCAAAGGAAATGGACATGGTGCCTTTGCAGGATGTTTTGCTGGATGCAAAGGACAAGGGAATTGATGATGAAAAAGCAAGGGACCTCTTAAAAAAGCTTGAGGACAAGGGAGAACTTTATAGGCCAAGGCACGGTTTCATTAAACCAACGCAAAAAGAAAGGCAATAGAACACGCGCTTTGGAAGTCAGGCACTTTTTTTGAAGCCAATGCAAAAGAACACGACTCCAAAGGAACACAAACCCAATGGAACAGGCGCCACTAGAAGGAATAAACCAAACTTAACCTAACTATTTTTAATTTCCAGCTTCCTATTTGTTTTCATGGACAGAAAACTATTGCTCCAATTAGTTGGATTGTTTATTATTGCACAGGCAATCGGCTTATTTGTAGGATACAATTTGATTGCAGGCATTGAATCAGGAGACATTGAACAACCAGGCTTTGTTAACGACAATCCAGACGACCCAATAAACGCAATAGGATTAGTTCTCTATATTTTATTTGGAACAGTAGTCTTCCTAATAGCACTCAAATTTTTTAAGGGCGGGCATTTCTTCAAGGCATTTGAATTATTCATTGTCTTTATTACTGCGTGGATTGTTTTCGAGTTTGCATTGGGAGAACCAGCAGGAATTACACTTGCAATCCTTCTTGTAATCTCACGATTGGTTTGGAAGAAAAAAATCTGGCTCCGCAACCTAACTGCATTGATTGCAACCTCCACTGTAGGCGCGCTTGTGGGTGTAACACTCGGAGTAATCCCAGTAATAATTTTTATTATCCTCCTTGCTGCCTATGATTACATTGCTGTTTTCAAGACAAAGCACATGGTAACGCTTGCAAAAGGCATTTCAGGGAAGAACCTTGCATTCACACTTGCAATGCCCACTCCAAAGCATACATTCGAGCTTGGAACAGGAGACTTTGTTGTTCCCCTTGCATTTGCAACAAGTGCAATGCGCGACTCAATGGCACTCGGATTCCCAAATTATTTCATAATCGCACTCTTGATTCTCTTTGGGAGCATTGTTGGATTGTTCTTTACAATGGAGTATTTGCAGGACAAGATTGGAAAAGCGCTTCCAGCGCTTCCACTGCAGACGGCAATAATGCTCGCATTTTTTGGAATGGGAAAGCTCGTTGGATTCTAGGCATGGTTCGGCCGTTCCTTTGGTTATCTTTTGTAAATGTCGCTGTGGTGCTGCAGGTCTTCAAACCTGATTTTGCCTGTTTTTTTATCAAATTTGAAAATTAAAACAAAATGCGATAGAATATGAACTCTCTTGAATTCTTTCAGGTCATATGACAAATTTTTGTAGTGTTCTATGCTCTGACTGGAGCAGACTTCTTCAATCTTTTTCAACGTAGCCTCATACCTCAATTTATCTTTTTTAACGAGTTTTTTTAAAATTCGCTTTAATTTAAGGCTTATTTCAAATTCATGCATCTTCAAGCGCCTTCCGCAACTCCTTTACGCTTGAAAACTTCTCAAACTTGCCCCTGTCCACCTTCAAAATTTCTTCCTTGTATTCGGGCCTTAATTCAGGCTCCAAAAAGGCTTCTTCAAATTTTGCAACAATTAAGTTAGCGGCCTCTGACTTGTTGCCCAAGCCATACTTTCCCTTTACAATAGTCAGTACCCTATCCTGGCGCTCATCAAAATCAATAACAGCCTTAGCCAAAACATCACCAATATAATTTATAACAAAACGTAATAAAAAGTTATGTTTAGCCGTGGTTCAAAAAAACTAGTTGCTGTGTTTTGGATTTGTTTGCTCAACAAGGCAATTCTAAACCAGCGCAACAAAAAATCCCTTGATTGCCTCTACTCCATAAAAGATTGCAGTTGCAACTAAAACATATCTCAAAGTTCTTCCAATCCAGACTCCTATGAGAAAGCGCTTCCAACTGAATTTTACTAAGCCTGCTGCCACTCCAATCAAATCGAACGGAAAGGGAATGAATGCGCCTATTATGACAAAGATTGTTCCCAAGTCTTTTATGCGCTGCTTGAAATCATAAATGCGCTGCATCTGCCCCGAACTCATTTTTTCTATTGTCTTTGAACCCCAAAAGCCAAGTGCATATCCAACCATTTCTCCTATTGCAGCGCCGCTTCCTGCAGCAAGCCCAAGCAAAAGCGGATTGTAAATTCCCAGTCCTGCCACTGCAACAAAAATCAGGTCAAAAGGCAGTGGAAGCAACACACTCGCGTTTAGAAAAACAGCTGCCCCGAACAATCCAAACAATCCGTATTCAATAATGAATTGAACCAAAAAATCCATTGGAAATCACTAAAAATAGGCGCTTGGAGTTTAAATCCTTTTTGCCTGTCGCTCTGTTCCGCGTGCAGGAAAAATCAAGGTTTTTAAAACCAAAGCAATTAAAGATTCTTATTAAGCAACTCATTTTACGTGGTTTTTTTTGGATTACGACAAAATGCTTGATAACTTGTATGTTTCTTTGCCGCAGAAGGCTTTGTCCAGAGAACGCTTTGAAATGCCGGAA
>JAFGEM010000009.1 GCA_016931555.1 Candidatus Iainarchaeum sp.
ATTATGTAAGGCATATTCAGATAGGATTTGAAAACGAAAACACGCACCTTCAGACAATAGGCTATGGCGGAGTTCCGCCATGCGCACAAATGATTTCAAACGGAGAATGCATTGTTGCAAGCAGCGGAGGAACATACGATGCAAATATTTTTTGGGGAAACCACAATTTCCTTCCGGGCGAAATAATAAAATTTGAAGATGTCAAATTAAACGATTTGGGGCTTATAGTTGCAACAGTAACAGGGGCAAGAGTATGCCAAAAAGGCAGTTATGCCAAAATATCCTGCAATCCAGAATCACAGGAATATTATTTTAAGGTTGAATACTGGGGATGGGTCAAATGAAGCAAGGGTTTGTCATATCCCTTGACACTTTTCTCGCAATAGTAATATTCATGGGAATACTCGCATACATTGGAATAGGGCTGGATCCGGGGCAAAATATGTTTGGGGCAGAAAACCAAACCCAACTAAAGCAAATAAGCGATGAGGCAATGCAGGCAATAGAAAACTCAGGATACTTTGGCGCAGTTCTAGTTGATTCGCAGGACTGCTGTGACACTAATCAGGCCAAGAAAATACAGAAAAGAATGGAAGAGCTATTGCCGCCAAATGTTAAATCCAAAGTAAAAATTACTGTTTATGAGCCTGTGAGTGATTCCGGGGATATGGCAGCATGCAGGGCAGACCCTAGTTTTGCAAACTGCTTTAACCAAGATGCAAATATTATTTCATCAACAGGGATCCTTGATGACAGTGATTTGCCCACAGACAGCGAAATTTTTTATGGAAACCAGTTGTTTGTAAAAAGTCAGCCATACAGCAAAACCGGGGAAAACATGTGTGAAATAATTGCAGTGCCGGGAGCACTCAAAGAAAAAAAACCAGTAAAACTAAAATTTCAGGAGCCCGAGCCAACAGTAACAGGAAAAATAGATGTATTTGATAACACTGCCGCTGGAAAATTTGATGCAGCAAACCCATTGCAATGCTATGATGCAACAGACGGCGTCGAGAATGATGAAATGGCAATTGTCAAGCTTAGCGAAAGAAGCGGAGTAAGAGACCCGCTCGCAGTAATGTCAATAATGGACATAAGCGGAAGCATGGAAACAGTAGACATGTTCAAATGCTTAGAGCCAAAGCTCGATGAATGCAATTATATTGGTTCCGGATGCCTAAGCTTTGTTGCAGGCCCGTCCGGATTTGGAAATGCAATCTATCTAAATGGGCAGGGAGGCCTCAGAATAAAAGCAAACCCGCCAAGCACAGACATAAGCAGGCCTTTCACAATATCAGCATGGATAAAAATAGAAAAAAACAGTTCATTTGCAGATATACTATCAAGACTCCCTGAGGACAACTCATACCCCCAATGGTATCTCTCAACATGGGCTCCAATCAATACAACCTGGGTCATATTTAGGGCAAATACTGAAGCAAACAATTATAGCTACACATATTTTAATGGACCACAAAACACGTGGTTTCACGTTGCAGAGGTTTACAATGAAACAGGAGATTTTAACATGTTCATAAACGGAGTTAACCAAACATTGTTTGACCCCCCAATTATGATGGACCTTACCTCAAACGCAGACATCTATATAGGCAACAGCTATCCCCTTACCTCAGGCGCAAAAGGCGCGATAGATGATGTAAGAATATACAACCGAGCGCTTAATGAATCAGAAATAAATGCAATAAGGGCAGATCCAAGCAATTTGTCTAATGACCCTGCACTCATGGCATACCTGCCCTTTGAAACCGGATTCGAAGATGTTTCGGGAAAGGAAAACAATGCAGAGGAAATGTGCCTTCTAGCCGACCCCAACAACACTCCATGTTATGGATGCGAAGAAGAGTGCGGGCAGCCAAACACATGCAAAAAAATGTATGTCTGGCATGATGAGGGAATTTGTGTTCCAGAGCAGCTGCCGAGTGACTGCGGGTCAACAGTAAACGACTGTGGATACCCATATGGCGGCTCATCTGACGGCGATTTAGACGGATGGGTGTTAGTGGGAGAATACGACATTTCACAGGCAGAGTATGACAGCTTATCAACGTATCCAACTTATGACGAGTATTCCGCCGATTTTTATGTTAGTTCGTATGTTCCCAGTGCAGACAATTGCGGGCGTTTTGCTGTTAGAGTAACAAATGATTCAGACGACCTTGGAACCTGCGGCTCAGGCTGCGCACGCTGGGCGCACTGGACTTATTACGAGGAAGTAATTATTGACAAGGCGGATATAGACCGGCTTTATGACCCTGCAGCACACATTGTTGGAACGCCAAGAAAGCTAAAATTCTGGGTTTGGAGCGATATGGCACTGAACATATCCCCCATGGTTTTAGAATTAACGCGATTCAGGCACCTTAACGCCACCAATAGCGTTGTTCCACAGGGAACTGGAACAGCATATCCCGACTGCACTCCTGCAACTGGCTGGACCCAAATTTTTACAACAAATGTAAACGAGTTCCCTGGCTGGGGAGACCCATACCAGACACGCGCAGTATATGCCTACTTTGAGGATTATGACAATTATATTTTTCGTGGAACAGAACAAGAAAAATGCTCTCCAAAAGTAAGGTTATTGCGGTCTGGGGGGGCATCTCCCGGAGTAGTTGCAAACAATAACGGGTGCGATTATCTTGACAGTGAAGACCAGTCACAGTGTTACAGCTACTATTACACTTTACCTGATGCAAACTGGGATCCTGCAGAAACATGGACAATAGAAGCATGGACTGACGACCCCGGAGGGCTTAGAGTGGATGGTCCTGGCGACACTGACCCGGATTCCCGAAACTGGCATTACAGCAGCCACCAAACAATTCCATTGCTCGCGGCACAGGCAGATGGAGGCACATGCTTAAATGGTTTCACATGCAAAACAATTTATGGAAACTGCCAAAAAGACAACCTGAATTGGGAGGAAATCGCCGGATTTGAATTAGAAGAAGACGGGCTTTACAGGCAAATGAATGTTTATTACTACGACTCCGGCCTCGACACACGCTGCGCAAGCGCAGATCCCTATGTCTTCCGATCGCAGTCCCCTGAAATGCCACCCACACTTGTTCCATCACAAGCAGGATATGGCAATGCATATGAATTCGACTATGACAATCCTAACAATCCAGGCAAACAAAATTATGGAATCGGAGAATACCTAGACATGGGCGCATGGGAAATCGACCCCGACCCAGTAAACCCTGCCCAACAGGGCATAACACTTGCAGCATGGATTAATGCCACAAACTGCAGCTGGGACAACAGAATTATTTCAAAAGCGTATAGTGATGGAACTGATGCGCATTACTGGCTTTTGGGGCTCGAAGCCGGATGCAAAATGCGCTCAAGATTAAAGATTAACGGCACTACAACAACACGTTCGAATTCAGGCGTTCCCCTAAATACTTGGACACATCTTGCAGTAACATACGACGGAACAGACGTAAAACATTATATTAACGGAGTTCTAGTGCAGCCGTATAATGCCCCAGGCGCTTTAACCTTAAACCCAAGCATAAAAATAAAAGTAGGCATGAACAGCAATTGCTCTGACGATGACCCGGACACTTACGCTCCATTTGCAGGATTAATAGACGAAGTTAGGGTTTACAACCGCAGCCTAAACATTGGAGAAATAAACCAAATTATGGCCGACAGTTACACAGACCATACGATTGATGTCCCGGATGGATTGCAGTTGTACCTGCCTTTTGATTCGGGAATGCAAGATGTTTCAGGGCACAACAGAAACGGAGTTCCGGGAAAAATTGCTTACCACAGGCTTAGGAGATGCCAAAATTCAGAAGCTGGAACAGACTCTGAATTATTTTATCCAATACCCGGAGAATGGACCTTGGATATCTGGAGCGATGACCTGGCAAAATTCAACGATGTGTCTGTAGCGCTCGACAGATTGGGTTCAGCAAGGCACAGCCTTCACACTTTTATAGACAGTGCACTCTGGAAAACAGAAGACAGAATGGGGCTTATTTCATACTCAAACTCGCCTCTTTTGGAAACAGAAAGCGCAGGAGCATCATGCAATGCAGATGGAATGTGTGTAATGGATACAACAGGAAAAACAGCAATTAAAACACAATTAAATGCACTGCGAGCTACTCTCCTGGGAGAAACAGACATTGGAGACGCAATAGAAATGGCGAGAATAGCTCTAATAACTGAAAACAAAACGCGCTTCATGGTTTTGCTTAGCGACGGAATAGCAAACCTTCCAGGCGGAGTAGGGCCTGCAGCAGGCTATGCCCTTGGAAAGGCAAACAATGCAAGGGCAGACGGAATAACAGTATACACTATAGGCTTTGGAGATGGAGTAAAGCATGAAGACATGTTTGCCTTTGCAAAACAGGCATGCGGTTACAATGCCAATGATCCAACTGACTTGCCTGCAAAAACAGGAGTCCCCTGCCAAATGATACTGAGTGCAGACTGCTTTTTGGATGATTTTGGAATCCCAGTAAAAGACGCTTCAGGAATAGACTGCGTCCCAGATTGCCAGCTGGATCCAATCCCATGTGACCTTGAAACATGCATTCCAAACCCCAACAAAAACTGCGGAAAATATTATTTCGCAGAAGACCCGGATACCTTGAATGACGTTTATGAGGAAATAGCAAGGGAAATAGGAATTGCACTTCCCGGCGCCTCAGTCCATGTTCAGGCTGTTGAGGGCATGGAAATATGCAAATGTGATGATCCTGACTGTGAAGACGAATGCCCGTATAACTCAGGAGACTGGACAACAGGCCAGATAGAGTATGACGTTGACTTGTCAGGCGGCTTTACAGAACAGGCTTTTAAGGCAAGGCTCCCCTGCTCCAGCAGTTATTGTGCAGCAGAATACGTGAATTTTCCGCCGGTTGACTTTGGGGGAAGAACGCACGTTACGCACAATGGAGTTGAAATGGACTGGGGAACAGACACGGCATGTGATTTGCGCTGTGACCCAAACCCGCCAAACAACGGGGATTGCACAGACATGATTTCATGCACTGCACAAATACCCTTTGAATACAAAAACCTTGAAATCGAATTTTTTGGCGGAAAAATCACAGGACCCAATGAAGTTGAATTGGACTTGAATATAACAAACAACAGCCCTGTTGACATTGTTCTGGAAACCCCGCCAAGCACTCCTTACGCTAAAGTGAGGTTTGATGAAGATACTCTGGGGCATTTGAGTATTGTTGACAGTTCAGGGGACTGCATTGGAGACTGGCCCGCAGGCAGCGACTGCAACGCAATCCAAGATCTTTTAGAGCCCCCAACAATAAATGATTTGGGTTGGGGCACTTACACAATAACTGCAGGCACCAGTGAAGTTCTGGAAAACATGAAAGTAGCCGGCACTGGAGTAATCAAGGCAACTCTAATGGGAATTTCAGAGTGCAGCCTCAACAATGAAACATGGATTTCCTGCAGGACAGATGCAAAAAAATATTATTTTAAAGCGGAATACTGGACGTGGATTGAATGAAACAAAAAAATTGTAAAATTAGAATTTTGGGTGTGGTGGTAAAATGAACAAAAAAGGCGTGTTTTTCACGTTCGTGATTTTTTTGCTGGCAATAGCAATAATAGTCGCGAGCTCGGGAATCAAAAAAACAATTATAGAGCAAAAGGCAACAGTAATAGAATCAAGCGCCTACACGTCAGTAGACACGCGCTTTACAAACGTTTACAACGAAATTTTTGTACTAAAACCAGGCTATGCCGGAGAAATACAAAGCAGAATAGTTATGCCCGCAGATTATGATTCCGGAACAGAACCTTGCTGGGGCGGTTCCGGAGACTGTGGTTATATTGAGGTTGCGCAAAAGATTCCAGCAGACGACACAATTTTAAAAGAAACATATGATGCATTGAATCTTTACGCAATATTTGTAAATGAAATGGACAAGAACAGCGGAGACCTTAAAACAACTGCTGATGGCCCGAATGCCCCGATCTTAGGATGGCCCGGCACTCCAAACCCCTTAAGCTATATGGTGATGCCGCAGTGCATGAAATTTCTCCCGGAATCCGAAGATTTGGGCTCGAATAAAATGTGCATTTACAAAAAAGGAATTATGGCAAATGACGGCTGCGATTTTGATTTGTCAAAATTAGATGTGCTGGAGTTCAAAGTCAGAATCGATGAAAGCATTTATGTGCATGAGAATTGGCAGGGAGTGGGAGGCTTAGCAGGAAAAGAGGGCGAGAATGCAGAGCCCTACGATGCAGGCAACACAGGCTGCAGTGGCGCGCGTTGCCCGTATGTGTATGTTGAAATTGAAATGACAGACTGCCAGCCAATGCCGAGCGGAAATTGCCTAGGGAGTTCAATGGCCTGCTGCATAGACCAGTATGACACACAACCAAACAGTGATTTTAAAACAGTAATTTCAGGGCATGTAAACCCGGCAAACATGAACGGGATAAACCTGAAAGTTGAGGGCGCAGACGCAATCAATCTTTATTTGTTGGACGGAATTTTATTAGACAGCTTTGACTGCATAATGGGCTTTGAAAACAAGGCCAACCATGAGCTAGTGCTTACTACAACTAAAATGATTTTTGACGAGGCAATAGAAGAAATAGAATTTCGGGGATTCTCGATTAGTGTTGAGAAGCCAAACTTTAAGGATATAGTGAGAAGTTCATGAAAAGAGGGAAATAATTTAAATACCAAATTCCTTCTATAATAGGACTAAAATAATTAATAATTAAAAAATCGGGAAAAAACAGGGTTTTTTGAATGGTTGAAGAAAAAAGCCACCACAGAAGCATAATGAAGATAATTGCAGAAATGGTTAGGCAGGGCGAACCCGAAGACAATATAATCAAAACCCTGAGAGAACTCGGAGTCGGAGAAGATGAAGCACGCAGGCTTCTTCTTGTTGCACAGGCACAGACATTTGAAATGCTGAAAACAGAAATCAGCAGAATCATTGAATCACACGTCTCAGAAGACAAGCCAGTTCTCAGGGATTTCTTAAAATCACAGGTCAGCGAAACAGCAAAGCAAAAAATGGCCGTAATCCAGATTACCCCGAAAAGAGAGAAGATGAAAAAGCATGGCTTGTTCTCGCGCTTGTTCGGATTCCTAAAAAGAAAACCAAAGCCAAAAATGCTGCCTGTTCCAGTTTCAATGCCAAAAACAGGAGCCACAATTGATGAATTAGAGAGAAAAGTAAGGGGAGACCTGCGAACTGCCGCACCATCAGCAGGCAAGGAAAAACTGTCCCAAGAAAAAGAAAAAGAACTGGAAAAACTCAGGGGCAAAATCAAGAACATGGAAAACTGGCAAAAACGCTACCAAAACAAGTTAAAAGCACTGAAGAAAAAAACAAAGCCATTGACAGAAAAGGAAGTTGCAAAGAAAGTTACGCTTGGAAAGAAAATAAGAACATACAACAAAAAAATCAAGGCACTCAAACAAAAGATTCCGGAAAAAGAGGCAAAGAAAATAGAGGCAGTGGAAAAGCCAGAGCAAAAGCCAATTGTAGCAGAGGAAGTTTCAAAAGAACTCCAGACAATGAAAGACCTTGCACAGGCAGCAAGGGCAATTACACTGGCTTCAGAGCGCATTGTTAGAATGTCGCCAAAACCAGAAATAGTCATTAAGGGAGATGAAAAATTATTAAGCATTGACGAGGAAATAGAACAGATAAAAAGACTCAAAAAAAGGCTGGAAATTGATTTTTACAAGCGCAGGCTGCCCCTAAAAGAGTTCCAGTCAAAAACAATAGAATACCAAACAAAGTTATACGAGCTAGAGGAAAAGAAACGCATTCTCGAGAAAAGCAAAAGGATTTCAAGGCAGGGAAGAAGGGGAAAAGTGCCCTCGAGAATAGAACATATTCTTGAAAGAAAAATGGGCAGCAGGCTAACCGAGGCAAAGCTCTTGGAAGTAGAAAACTATGCAATGGAATTAATGCGCAGATACGACATTCCAGAAAAAGAGATTACAAAGGAAATTGAAAAACTCGATGTAAACACAATGCTTGCAAGCCTTGAAAAACTTGCCACAATAACAAAACTGGAGAGGGAAGCGCGGCAGTCACTCAAAGCAAGCGGAGGCCCGCAAACAATAGTAATTGGAGGAGGCTTCCAGCCAACTCAAGGGCAGGCTGAAAGAATAGAGGAAATTGAAAAGCGCTTAAAAATCGGAAAGCCAAAAGGGAAAAAAGGAAAGCAAGGCAAAGCAGCCAAAGTTCAAGAAAAAGGCATAGCTGGAACAGAAAAAGCTTTACAGGGAACACAAGCAGGCGGCAAAGAAATCAAGGAACGCGTTTTCCTTGTTCCAACACCCGGACAGGGGCAACAGCAAGCAGCACAATCGCCAGGGCAAGGGCCTGTTGAACGGGAAATCAAGGTTATTGAGCCTGAAATACCTGAAATGCACCCAGAAATAAAAAAGGCAATAGAACAATACGCACAAAGAGAAACAGTGCGCCTAGGGGGGAGAGGCCCGACAAAAGAATACGTGAAAATTCCGCAAGAACAGAAAGTGCGCGTGTTAATAGAGCCTGAACAAACATTCTCTGAAGGAGTTATTCCAGCATTCCCAACAACAATTGACAGTAGAAAACGCGAAAAAGTCAAAACAGTTGTAAAGGAAATTCAAAAATACAGGATAATAACAGACCTAGACAGGGCAATGCAAATAATAAAAGAAAAAGGAGTAATCCCGTTCAAAGAACTGGAAAAACAGGCAGGCATAGACAAAAAACGCTTAAAAGACCTTATGAAAATACTGGAAGACCAAAGGCTAGTGAAAGTGGAATACCCTGCATTCGGAGACATTAAAATAGTTGACAAGGATTACAAGCCCCCGAAGAAGGAGAAAAAGCAAAAGAATAAAAAGAAATAAAAGAGAGGTTATTACATGCCAAAACCAGAAGTAGAAACAGAGATATTGGAAAGCGAAAAAACCACTTTTAACGTAATAGAAAGCTACAAAATCAAGGCAGACGAACTCGAAATAGAGGTAAACATAATTCACAGCCCCGAAGAATTTGTAAGATCATACCACCTAAATTTTCCAAGCTATGGCCCGGGAACAGTAGCATTGCTTGCCAACATTAAAAAAAACCTTGTAGAAGAAACACTCGCAACCACAGGCTCTGTGGATACGCGCGCAGTAGCGCGAATCAAAAACAAGCTCCAAGAAAGGGCACTAAAAATAATTGCAAGAGAACTCCCAAAAGCGCCAGAAGAAACAAAAAAAACCCTTATCGGCGTGCTATTGCATGAAATGCTGGGGCTGGGAAAAATAGAATTCCTTTTATCAGACGGGCATCTAGAAGAAATAGTAATAAACAACAGCAAAGAGCCGGTATGGGTTTACCACAAAAAGCACGGCTGGCTGAGAACAAACATAAGAATCCCAAGAGAAGACGAAATTGAAAACTATTCAAACATTATTGCAAGGCGCGTTGGAAAACAAATAACAGTACTCGCGCCACTGCTCGACGCGCACTTAGTTACAGGAGACAGGGCAAACGCAACGCTTTTCCCGATATCAACAAAGGGAAACACAATAACAATAAGGCGCTTTAGGAGAGACCCATGGACAGTAACAGACTTCATAAAAAGCAGGACAGTCAGCGCAGAACTAATGTCACTAATATGGGAATGCATTGAATATGAAATGAACATGATTATAAGCGGGGGAACAGCAAGCGGAAAAACAAGCTTGTTGAACGTATGCATGCCATTTATCCAGCCAAACCACAGAGTGCTTTCAATAGAGGACACCCGGGAGCTTACGCTTCCGGATTTTCTGCACTGGGTTCCACTGACAACAAGAGAGCCAAACCCAGAGGGCAAAGGCGGAATATCAATGCTTGACCTGCTTGTAAACAGCCTGAGAATGCGCCCTGACAGAGTAATAGTAGGAGAAGTAAGGCGAAAAAGAGAAGCAGAAGTAATGTTCGAAGCAATGCACACAGGGCACAGCGTATACACTACAGTCCACGCAAACACAGCAGACGAAACACTAACAAGGCTAATGAACCCTCCAATTGACATTCCCACATCAATGCTCGATGTAGTTCACTTAAACCTTGTAATGTTCAGAAACAGGCGCCTTGGAATGAGAAGAGTATTGGAAGTAGCGGAATTCATACCCGAAAAAAGGGGAAAAGAGCTGGATGTAAAGCCAAACATTATTTTTAGGTGGCGCAGCAGCGACGACAAAATTACTGCCCACAACGAAAGCATAAGATTGCTGGATGAACTTGGATTGCACACAGGCCTCAGCAGGCAGGAAATAAAAAGAGAACTAAAGGAAAAAGAGGCAATATTCGAATGGATGGTCAAATTCAATGTCCACAAAGTAAACGATGTTGGAAAAGTAATGGCCCAATACTACCACGACAATGAAGGCATATTAAAAATGGTGAGGAACCAAAAGAAGCCGGAGATGTAACAAAAAATGCAGATGCCGTTTAACCCACTGCCCTTAAGCACACTGAGAAAAATTTCAACAGCATTCGTGCCCCTAAGCTACAGATTCAGAAAAATGTTCCCAAACCTTGCAACAAGACTGCGGCAGGCAAACATAAAAATCGATCCGCAGGAATACATGGCAATGATGTTCACACTCTCATTCTTCTACCTAATATTCTTTGCAATACTATTAACAGCAGTGCTCTCAAAAATCACAGAACACTATTATCTGCTGGGGCCAACACTGGCATTAATCGCGGCTTTCATGATAATGGTGCAAATCTCATTCTACCCTACAATGAGAATAAGAAAAAAAGAACGCGACATAGAAAAAAACCTTATATTTGCATTGCGCACAATGCTCATTGAAATAAAAAGCGGAGTAACACTGTTTGACGCAATGCAGTTGATTG
The DNA here is from genome assembly GCA_016931555.1 of Candidatus Iainarchaeum sp. Lineage (GTDB taxonomy): Archaea > Iainarchaeota > Iainarchaeia > Iainarchaeales > JAFGEM01. Next base: position 10,890 of record JAFGEM010000009.1, read on the forward strand.
CAAACAGCAAATACGGGCAGCTTAGCAAAGAATTCAAAAAAGCAGTTGACGAAATAAACACAGGCGCAATGTATGACGAGGCACTCCAAAGGCTTGCAACAGCAAACCCAAGCCCCTACTTTAGAAAATCAATCTGGCACCTGGTAAACGGAATGAAAGCAGGCGGAGACATAGCAAAAATAATAGAAGAAACAGTAAAATCATCTACAAGAGACCAAAGAATTGCAATACACAAATTCTCATCACAACTAAGAATGCTTTCACTCGGATACCTAATGATCGGGGTAATAATGCCTGCTCTCCTCCTAACATTTTTGATTGTAATCGGAAGCTTTCCCCAAATACAGATAAGCGAAACAATATTCTGGGTAATTTTAATATCACTCATTGTACTGCAATTCATGTACGTGGGAATGATAAAATCAAGAAGACCAACTGTAATGAACTGATAAAAAATGGCGTTTTACAGAAGATTCGGAATGCTCTTCCCCCAAAAAATCAGGGAAGCCTTTAAAAAAGAACTAGAATACGTTGGAATGGAGACACCGGAAGCAAACCTCCTTGGATTCATTTTCACATTCGGGCTCGTAATAAGCATTGCAATAACAGCAAACGCATATGTTTTCCTCAATACAGGCATATGGCTTGCACTGGCAATATTCGCAGTATTATTCGTGGTGTTCGGAGCAGGAATATACCTCTGGCTCAACATGATAGCAGAAAACAGGGGCAAATTCGTGCAAAGAATACTCCCTGATGTTCTGCAGCTTGTTTCATCAAACCTAAAATCAGGATTAACAACAGAAAAAGCATTGCTCGCAAGCGCACGCCCGGAATTCGGAGTATTTGCAAAAGAACTAAAGCTTGCAAGCGCAAAAGTTTTGGCAGGGGAAAGAATAGAAGAAGCCCTAACAGAAATCACTTATAAGATAAAAAACCGTTCCCTCGAAAGGACAATGTGGCTAATGGTCCAAGGAATAAGAAGCGGGGGAGAAGTAGCAGACTTGCTTTCACAATTATCAGAAGACCTGAGAGAAGAAAACGCTCTGCAGGATGAAACACAGGCAGAGGTAAGCATGTACATACTCCTAATCTTCATAGCAGCAGCAATTGGAGCGCCAATACTATTCGGAGTGTCCTCCTACATTGTAGGAGTATTAAGCGAACAAACAGAACAATTCATAATCACTCCTGAAGAGCTTGAAGACATCACTTCAAGAAGCCCAGTAGGAAAATTTTTAGGAGTCCCCCAAATATCAATCAGCCCAGAATTTGCAACAATGTTCTCACTCCTAGCACTACTAGTAACCTGCACATTCGCAAGCCTAATAATGGGCGTTATTAACACTGGAAAAGAAAAAAACGGAATAAAATACCTCCCCGCAATACTAATAGTAGGCGTTTCACTATTCTTCATAATACGAATGGTGTTAGAAATGGTATTAGGAAACATAGGAACAATGATGTAAAAACAGGCAAAAAATTTTCGCAGGCAACAAAATAATGCCTGTGCTTATATCTTACTGCTTAACTGCAGGCTACTACAACTCCGCGGCTCGCGCTACCCCTCTCTTTTACCCATATAGATTTGGCACATAGAAGTGAGACCAAATGTTCGAATAGTAATATACAAGCCAAAGCCCATTGCAATAAAAAAAAAGGATTAAAACAATCTGTCGAATAAGAAAAATTAAAAAAAGAAGAAAAAGAAAAAAAGAAAGGAAGTTCTATTTATACTGGAGTTCCTTGGCAGGTTACTGTGACTGTCTTCTCATAGTCGAACTGGTCTTTGTAAACTATAGTTAGCGATGTATTGGCATCAAGGGGACCCGTGCCACAACCACCACTACAAACTGGAGTCAAATTAAGAACTGCTCCACCATTTGCTGATGTTGGGGGCGTGGTAACGCTTGAAAAGGACCCTCCGGGACCAATACTAACATTAGTTATTGTACCGCCTGTTCCATTGAGCACTTTTACATTTGCTGTTCCTGTCGCTGGAATATTTGCTGCCTGAACCGCCATTTTTGCCGGATCACTTGATGTACATGAAACTCCGCCTGCTGGACTGCTGATTATGAAGAACAGTATTCCCGCAACAACAACTATTATTACGAGTGCCCATCCGTATGTCATTAGGTATTCCAATGCTGCTTGTCCTCGATTATTCATCTTGGTAAAACCTCCTTTAGAGTTTTTTAATTGTATATAAGACGCATTTCTAGTTTAAAAAGCTTTGCCTGCAAATGAGTTGAGAATTCGAATTAGAAAAGAATAAAAACAAGAAAAGCGCAATAAAGAAGCAAAAAAAAATTATAATTGTAAAAACTATTTTTTTGGGCCAAGCAAAAAAAAGAGAATTAATTGAGAAGGGGAAAAAGCTATTGGGGGTTTGCTTGGGCTGCTTGATGCAATTGAATCTGCAATGCTTTCTATGCATGATGCTACAATTAAAAACAATTCTAAATATAATGTATCTATGCACAAAGACATTGAAAACTGGCGGAAGCAGGCAGAAGCAGACTTGCGCACGGCGAGAAACAGCATTGAAA